>JAUMZC010000003.1:0-11318 GCA_030528295.1 Corynebacterium sp. | reverse complement strand
ACCTGCACGAACCTTCAACTCACCCTCATTGGTAGTCTTACCGTTCTTCACACAACGGTAGATGACGTCAAACTCATGATCATCAACAACTTACGCCACGGCGTCGGTACCCGCGATACGCTTAGCCACCTGCAACGTTCCTCGCCATTGCGAATATGTGTTGGTCACAGTAAGTGCATCGTTCTTCGGCTCACCATCCTTAACCACCGTCAGGGTGCTGTCCAAACCGGTAGTTACAAGTTTCGCATCTTCAACGTCAGCGCCAATTTCCGTTAGCGTACAAATAAACCCTGCTGGGATCTTTTCAGATGTAGCACTGCGACCCGGCTGAACAACCAGTTCACCTACAAGCTTTTCTTCTGCCTCCCGACCTGCAGGCGGCACGCATTCATAGGAAAATGTGAATTCGGTCTTATCTGCAGCAACGTTATCGGGATCAACCACTGCTTTTTCAATAGCAAAGTCGCCAAGGTCCTTGGTATAGGTGTTGCTCACGATGACCTCCGGCTTATTACCCTCGGTAATTTTGGCCGAACCGCTGATCTCCGTAACCAACGAAGCACCTATAACCGGCGCATTGCGTTCCGTTACAGTACACACTGCACCCGTTGGGAGCTGTATAGATTCTTTCGAACCGTTTGCAGGAACTCCAAGGATTTCACCTTGAATCTGCTTGCCACCAAGTTCACAAACGTAGTCGAAATCGTAGGTCGCTGGCGCAACGAGTCCAGCGTCAGCTACCACCTTCTTGGACACCGCAAAAGTACCGGTTTTACGCTCATAACGGTTTTCAAATTCTGCCGATACTACCTCTCCAACACCGATTGTGATTTGCTTGGATCGCTCGCCGACATCGGTGACGTCATTGTACTCATCGACAAGAGCTACGCTGATGCCTTCAGTGATGTCACATTTCGTACCCACCGGGAATTCACGGTCTGATTCCACAGGGGTTCCATTTCCAAGCGCCTGAAGCGTCCCCTGCACACCACCACAGTTGTAGGTGAAATCGAAGGTTACATTAGAGGCCTTGCCGTCCTCACCCTCCGCACGCTTGATTATATTGAACTTACCTTTACGCACAAGGTAGTCATTAGTAAAGGTGACACTCGCGTCCGCGGATACTTCCACCTCTTGGCGTGCAACTGGTGTCACGGTCAGGTCATGGTTTGCAATCCACGCTGCACCTTCATTATCGACGCCACGTTCCGTCACCGTACAACGCGTACCTACCGGGAACGTCCGCTCAGGCTGAGCTTCACCATTACCAGTAATAGTCAACGTACCCTTGTCCTCAGGGTTCGGGCCGCAGTCATAGTCAAACTCATAGTTCTTAGCCCGCGCGGCGTCACCAGCATCACCACTAATCACCTTGATGACCTTGAACTTGGCCTCGTCCTTCTTAAAAACGTTTGTCACCGTAGCAATATTTGCATTCGCTTCTTCACTAATAGTGACTGTAGCGGTATCAAAATTAGGAGTAAAGCTATAGTTCGGCACCTGTGGCGTAGTGGTGGATTCTTCAACCACGCTACATTCAGTGCCCACAGGGAACTCAGTCGTGTCTACTGGTTGGCCATCAGCTCCGATCTCAACATCCTGAAGCTCGTTGGCTTGAACGCTGTTATCTTTACTGTTGGCATTACAACGGTAACGCACCGCAAACTTTGAGTCGCCTGTAAGTTCAGCCGGACGATTCACAATATTTTTGTGAATCTTGAACATACCGTACTTGGTAGCGTCGTACCTGTTTGTGAGCAGCAAAACCACACGTTCCCCAGGAACCGGGTTATTAATCGTGGCTTGGTGCCCATCAATATCCACCTGCGTTTGGTTAGTACCTCCATTGACGTGGCTAAACATGCCCTGCTGCCACTTCAACCGGGAGCCGTCCACCGCAAGTTCCTCAAGGGTAACTCTAGTGTTCGGAGCCACCTTTTCAATACGACAGTCAGATCCTGGAGCCACCGTACACTCAGAGGTTTTATCACCAATGGTGTAGCGCACTTTGAATTCCTTGATATCTGAATCCTGGAAGTTCGGCAACACTTCCTTCTTGATCACAAAATTGGTGGAATCCGTGTATGTAGATGCATCAACCTCGCCCTTCACATAAACAGAAACGCCGTTCTTGGTTTCAATCCTTTCACCATTGACCTGCGCAGTGTTCTGGACTTTAGGGCTTTTCGAGCTAAGCAGTTTTAATGAATCAGCCGGCACAACAGAAAAGAAACCTATACGGTAGGCCGAATCCCTCACTGGATTCGTAATTCGTGCGGTGAAGGTATTTCCCTTATCCCATGTTGTCTCTGGAGTGATACCAGTAAAGACTACTTCTTCACCTTGGCGACCTTCAAAGTACTTAAGGGTGTTGCCGGAATTTCCGTATACCTTATCAGCACATTTAATGTTTGCCTGTTCGTACTCCCGGCCCGGCTGACACTTTGACTCTTCTTGATTATTTGACCAGGTTCCCCTCTCCAGCGACTCGCCAGAACGTCGGATCACATTGAATGGGCCTCGCGCCATCGGAGCGATGTAATGAGGTAATTCAACCTCTTTACCCGTGTCAGGATCGGTAACTGTTAAAGGTTTCAAAGTATCTGAAATCTCAATGGCGCCCCCAGCATCAACGATTTCATTGACCTTTTCTTTGGGTATCAGGATATTCCAGACAAGTTGGGTATATTTCTTTCCAGCGACATTATATTCAAAGGAGTACTGGCCACCCTTGGTCACATCTTTTCCGATGTTTTCTGGGTTGTATACAGTACCCTTGACTTCGCCACTCTTAGCTCCGGTGAAGTAATAGTAGGCATCAACATCGACTTGACCAAATTTGAATGCTTGGGCAGTCTGCGTCTTCACGGCAGTTGCCGTAAATTTCAAATAACCCTTCTCAACATGAACATTTGGTCCACGCTCACCAAAGGTGCAAGTAATTTGCCTAGAGCCCGCGGTACCTTTACAGCGGCCTACATTCGCCATGGGCTGGTCAAAAGTATTTGATAGCTTCAGCCACTCTGGCAAGTCAACGTGGAGGACATCTCCCGGCGCAGCTTCATCTTTACCTAAAGCATTCCAGTTGACTTGGAAGACCATAGCGGTTCCCTCAACCATCGGCGTTACGTTCGCCGGCGGCCCAGTCAATGGGGTGTCACTACCAAACCTATAAACATCAACCGATTCGATATATTCATTCGCCCAGTTCTTCGGCGAACCAGTGTTCCTAAAAGGCCTATTCGGATCAATCGGCTTAGGCTCGCCACCAGCAGGGGCTTGGCCCGATTCTGCAGGAGTAGTAGTAGCTGGCTGAGACTCCTCATCATCAGCGGCAGGAGCACCGTCAGGACTTTCTTGGGTGGTCGAAGTCTCTTCAGAATCTTCCACCGTCACCGCATGCGCAGTCGGCATCATCACGAGCACTGATAAGACGAGCGCAATCACAGCAAAGAAGGCGGCGACGATTGTCACCACCTGCCTTCCTTTGGCGAGTACCACAGAATCACCCCTTCCCTCTTCGGACATAAAACTCATTAGGTTTCCTTCACTCAATCATTGAAGCCACCTATAGCCCTAAATATTCACTGAGCGGATCATTAACAGCGAGAGAGCATAGATTGGCTATTACTTAAATGTATTGGACACTTTACTTAAGATCAGAGCTCGATGCATTGCCTGCAAATAGATAGCAATACAGCACATATGCCTGCATAAATGCTACTTGTGCTCGGGATATGGGTATCAAATCTCGTAATGCCCTAGAAATCGTGCAAACCCGCAGGATCTCAAAATTTTCTAATAAAATACTGAACGCCTTAAGGTTACGCTCGCCTATTGCGAAGTATTTTATTCAACACCCCCGAAATTACCCCCACTCTTTTTATTCGTAGCGCACAATAGTTGCTGAATATATTTCGTGCTACCTATTTTTATTGATCTGACCTGGAATAACAAAACCCCAACCTCGCCCCACGATCAGCTCGTGGCAAGGTTGGGGTTCTAGAAAACGATCAGGTGTGTATTAACGCCCCGTACCAGCGTAAACGGTGGCTTGTTCTTCGCCTCCTAGGTCGAAGGCATCATGCAACGCACGTACGGATTTGTCCACTTCGTTCTCGCGAATCAGAACAGAGATACGGATCTCTGAAGTGGAAATAAGTTCGATATTTACGCCAGCATCGCGCAAAGCTTCGCAGAATACGGCGGTTACACCTGGGTGGGACTTCATACCCGCGCCTACCAAGGAAACCTTGCCGATCTGGTCGTCGTAAAGCACGTTACGGCAAGTACCGTCGTCCTGAAGCTTCTTGAGCAGCTCCATTGCGCGCGGGCCGTCAGCACGTGGGCAGGTGAACGTGATGTCGGTGCGGCCGTCCTCAAGCGAAGAAATGTTCTGCAATACCATGTCGATATTAATTTCGGCATCGGCGATCACACGGAACACCTTGGCGGCCTCTCCAGGCATATCCGGAATGCCCAGAACCGTAACCTTAGCCTCGGAAACATCGGTAGCTACACCGGCGAGTACTGCTTCTTCCACGGGAATATCCTCCATTGAACCGGCAACCAGCGTACCGGGGTCATTGCTATACGACGATCGAACACGAATTGGAACATTAAAAGCGCGCGCGTACTCCACACTACGCAGCACAAGAATTTTCGAACCCACAGCGGCGAGCTCGAGCATTTCCTCGAAGGACAGCTTCTCCAACTTTTGTGCGTTGGGCACAATGCGTGGGTCAGCGGTGTATACGCCGTCAACGTCGGAGTAGATTTCGCAAACGTCCGCACCCAACGCCGCCGCCAACGCAACTGCGGTGGTGTCGGATCCGCCACGGCCCAAGGTAGTCACATCACGGGTGTCCTTATTGACGCCCTGGAACCCGGCTACCAAGCAAATCTTGCCGTTATCCAGTGCTTCCCGCACACGCGCAGGAGTAACGTCTACGATTCGGGCATTGCCGTGGCGTTCCGTGGTGAGCACGCCAGCTTGCGAACCTGTGAACGATTGCGCTTCTGCCCCGAAGGACTCAATCGCCATTGCCACAAGCGCGTTCGAAATACGCTCGCCTGCGGTGAGCAGCATATCCATTTCACGTGCCGGTGGCACTGGATTTACCTGAGCGGCAAGATCCAGAAGCTCATCTGTGGTGTCCCCCATTGCCGAGCACACCACCACCACATCATTCCCCTGCTTCTTGGTGGCTACAATTCGTTCCGCTACCGAACGAATACGCTCCGCGCTCTCCAGCGAGGACCCGCCATATTTCTGTACAACCAAAGCCACTTGGCTGCCGCCTTTCGGTCCATCGACAAATATTATGTACGCACATGGTAACCCGACCAAAGATTCTTGCCAGACAACAGCCCCCTATTGAATGTTCCTGAATTCGTTATACACACACCTGGCTAACCACACTCAAGATGTATTCCGGTGAACTATCCTTATGTGAATGCAAAGCAATGTACTTGCTGTGCTCTTTGCCCTTGCTTCTGCGATGACCCTTGCCTGGGGGACCGTAGTCAGGCACCGCATCGCGAGCGCCGCACCAGAAAACACTGAACCACTGAAAGATATCCCCATTTTCTCAGTGGTGAAAAACCTTCAATGGTGGGCTGGAACAGGCACCGCATTCTTAGGCTACGGCTTCCAAGTAGTCGCATTGAGTTTTGGCACATTGCTGGTGGTGCAACCCATTCTTGTACTTTCCCTAATGTTCACTCTTCCGCTGTCTGCCTACTATGACGGGCGGAAACCCACTGTGAGCGATCTTGCATGGTCAGGCATTTTGTCCTGCGCCGTGGCGGTGTTAGTTATTTTGGGCAAGCCGAGTCCTGGTGAACTGCAACCATCGTTGAACGTGTGGATACCTGCCGTTGGGATCGGCGCTGTGCTGCTTGGCATTCTCTATTGGCTGGCGTTCTTCTGCTCCAAACGAGCGCGCGCAATATTATTAGGCATTGTGACCAGCGCAATCTTCGGCTATGTTGCGGTGCTTTCAAAGGCCACCGTGAATATTGCGATGCATCAGGGGATCGTTGGGCTGGTAACCAATTGGGAACCTTTAGGGGTCCTTGTTGCCGCCACATTGGCTACCGCGATGCAGCAATCCTCATTTCATGCGGATTCACTAGAAAATTCATTGCCCACTATGACCATTACCGGGCCAATTGTTGCTTTCACATTGGGGTATCTGGTGTTAGGCGAAAAGTTGCAGGCATCAGGTTGGGAGTGGTTGTGGATCGCTCTTTCGTTGGCCGCCATGATCACAGCAACATTTGCATTGTCTCGCAATTCTGCGCGCCGTCAACAACGTGAGAAACGCCAGTTAGCGGCAGCAACTTGAGCTTGAACACCACCGTTCTGGGGTGCCAAACCGTCCCATATTTGAGACACAATGTCTCACCTGACGGTCACGTGGTGTAAGCTGCAACACATGCGTCGAGCACCTTTTCTTCTCCTTCTGTGCCGCGGCGGGCTGAGCCACAGATAAAACGGCCGGCACCCCGTCGCGGAGTTCACTGATGCCGACCGTAACCCGCTCCCATCACTGTTAGGACTCCTTCAATGGCTCTGACTGAAACCTATATTTCCGCACCAACTGATATCACTACCCCAAATGGCCCCCGTGCGGAAGGGCAAGCTCCGTGGAATAAGCAGCGCGGGTCTAGCATGGCATTCCACCGCTACCAGCCATTTTTCACTGAAGTAGAAAAGATCGACCTGCCAGACCGCACCTGGCCGAACAAGGTAATTGATCGGGCGCCGCAATGGTGCGCCGTAGATTTGCGTGACGGCAACCAGGCGTTGATCGACCCAATGAGCCCTGAACGCAAACGCCGCATGTTCGACCTGTTGGTTCGTATGGGATACAAAGAAATCGAGGTAGGGTTCCCCTCTGCATCCCAGACTGACTTCAACTTCGTCCGCGAAATCATCGAGGAGAACAAGATCCCGGATGATGTGACCATTCAAGTGCTGGTACAGGCACGTGAGCATTTGATTCGCCGCACGTTTGAGGCTTGCGAAGGCGCCAAGAACGTTATTGTGCACTTCTACAATTCCACGTCGATCCTGCAGCGCGACGTCGTATTCCGCAAAGATAAGCCAGCGATCAAGAAACTAGCCACGGATGCTGCGGAACTGATTAAAAGCATTGCCAAGGACTACCCAGATACCAATTGGCGCTGGGAATACTCGCCAGAGTCCTATACCGGCACTGAACTCGCGTTCGCCAAAGAGGTGTGCGACGCTGTGGTCGAGGTGATGGACCCAACCCCGGAAAACCCGATCATTATTAACCTGCCTTCCACGGTGGAAATGATCACACCAAACGTGTACGCGGATTCCATTGAGTGGATGCACCGCAACCTGAACCGTCGTGACAGCATTATCCTGTCGCTGCACCCCCACAATGACCGCGGCACGGGCGTCGCAGCAGCTGAATTGGGTTATTTGGCTGGCGCGGACCGCATCGAGGGCTGCTTGTTCGGCAACGGCGAGCGCACCGGTAATGTCTGCCTGATTACCCTGGGTTTGAATATGCTCACCCAGGGCGTGGACCCACAGATTGATTTCTCGGATATCCATAAGATCCGCAGCACTGTTGAGTACTGCAACCAGCTGCGCGTTCCGGAGCGCCACCCCTACGGCGGCGACTTGGTGTTCACGGCATTCTCTGGCTCCCACCAGGACGCCGTGAACAAGGGCCTGGACGCCATGGCTGCGCGCGTCACTCCAGGTGGAACCCACACCGATGTGGCTTGGGAAGAGCTGCGTGGCGAACAATGGGAGGTCCCCTACCTGCCAATCGACCCTAAGGATGTGGGTCGCAACTACGAGGCCGTAATCCGCGTGAATAGCCAATCCGGTAAGGGCGGTGTCGCCTACATTATGAAGACGGACCACGGCATTCACCTCCCACGTCCGCTGCAGGTGGAGTTCTCCTCCGTTGTGCAGAACGTTACCGACACCGAAGGCGGCGAGATTAGCTCCAAGCACATGTGGGATATTTTCGCCCAGGAATACTTGGACCGCACCGCACCGCTCGAACAGATCTCCATGCGTGTCGACGCCGCGCAAACAGAGCACGACGAAGCGCGCATCGCCGCACACCTCGAATACAACGGCGAAGAACTCACCATCCAGGGTCGTGGCAATGGTCCAGTTGCCGCGTACGCCAATGCCCTCGAATCCCTGGGCATCGACGTTGAAGTGCAGGAATACACCCAGCACGCTCGTACCGCAGGTGACGACGCAGAAGCAGCCGCCTACGTGCTCGCCAGCGTCAATGGCAAGAATTACTGGGGCATTGGCATCGCAGGATCCATTACCTACGCATCCTTGAAGGCCGTGACCTCTGCCGTGAACCGCGCATTGTCCTAAGCGCACCAAAATGGCCTACACACACTGTGTAGGCCATTTTTTATGCCGATTATTGCTGCAATATCTCCGCGAGCTTCTTTTTCGCCCGGTGAATCCGTACCTTCACTGCGGAAAGCGAAGCATTCTGATGCACTGCGATTTCCGCGTATGAAAGCCCCGCAACCTCCGCGAGTACTAATGCTTCCCGTGCTTCTTCAGTTAACTGCTGCAACGCGCTCCCAAGGCGATCTTGGTCGGCAAGCCGATCTTCAAATTCGGCTGATACATCCTCAAGCTCCACAACGTAGCCATCAATGTCATCATCGAGTGAATTTTCAGGCTTACGTTTTCGAACTACAGCCATTGCGGCGTTGCTGGCGATCCTATAAAACCAAGTACCGAACTTTGCTTCTCCCCGAAAGCGTGACAGATTCTGCCAGGTGGACGCGAGCGCCATTTGCAGCGCATCTTCCGCATCATGCTGATTTTCGGTTATCCGGACACACACTCCCCAAGCAATATGCTGATAACGTGTCACAAGTTCAGCAAAGGCTTGTTGATCCCCTGTTCGAGCTTTGCTCAACAGTTCCACATCATTCATAGCCTCAACAAACTCTCATTCACTAGTCCAACACCAGCATTGATGCTAACTCTAGCCAGTTACCTCACTCACCTTATCGTAGATTCATAGCAATCTCGCAACGATCCGCCCATTTTTGTGACTAACAATCACAAATAAAACCAGGTGCCACTAAGACTGAGGGCACCTGGTCTACCGTTATTCGAAGTCGAAGGAAGTATCGGTCCCCGGATCGATTTCTTCGAAATTCATCTCGCCAGCTTCGGTGTAGTGATCAAAAAGATCATCGTCCAAAGAACCCATCTCAGTGGTATCGAATTCAAATTCTGTATCAGTCAAGATGTCATCACCCAATACAAATTCATCGAAATCATTTTCTACCATTTCGGTATCGCTGGATTCGTCAAAGTCCGGCACTAACGAATCATCAATTTCCGTTTCTGTCATAGAGAATGCGTCGTTAAGAATTCGATTCCATACATCCTGATCAAGCGCACCAGCAGGCAAAGACAGATCAGGCTCAAAAGCAGCCTTATCTCCGCTTGACATGTTTTCCTCCACTATTCCTGGGAAATCCTGGCCTTATTGCAATGCTATTGAATAACATCGCCTCGTGTCACGTTTGCAATAGCAAGTTGTGGATTTTCTACAGCACCGCCAGTGGCTTCAGCAAGGTCACTATCAACTGTTGTTGTTGCCACCATTTCATAATTACTATCTGCCCACGCATCTTCAAATTCGCTAATGGGAATCTGCATTCCATTACCGTTTGGATTTCCTGGGTCAGCCAATGTCACCATACCAGTATTTGTATTGATTTCGGTGACAACTAAAAAGTGATCAGGCATGTTATCTTCCGAAACCGCGTCGCCTTGGTCGCCCCAAAGTTCGCCCGAATCAACGAATGCGATAACTCCGTAGCCCTGCTCCAACCGGTTTGCTAGGTCATCCATCGAACTGGTTACTTGTTCGCATGGCACACCAGAATTTTCCAGAAGAGTTTGTACATCATGCATATACATTCCCTGAGAAATATCCTCGGTGAGACCCATTTCATACGCTTGGTTCACCATGTATTGCGGGTCCGCAATACCAGCATCGTGGTATTCATTGACGATGATCGCCGCAGAGGTCGGACCACAGTAGCCATCAACCTGCTGGAATAGCCAGTCTCCATTCCATTCGTAAGAGCTGCCATAAACCCCATCCTCTTCCGGAACCGCTGTTGGATCTTCGATCTGGGGCTCCTCCGGCTCATCCGCGGGCAACTCGGGTTCCATCACACCAGGATCTACATAATCGTCCTGCGGATCGGATGGATCGGTCTCCGTGGAAAATGGGTTACTGAACGGATCATCCGGCAACTGATCGAGGTCGTCGTTCGTAAGGCTGTCGGTCTCGTAGGTGTCGGCGCTAAAGTCTTCCGAATCGAAGAGTGAATTCAAACCGTCAGAGTTGAGAATGCCTTCGTAGTCGCCCATTGTCATCGTCGTTGTCCCTTACTGTTAATAACTTGTTAATAGCTAAGAATGCTCTTTGGCGTCACGAGAAGTATCAGGTTTGAGTTCGTGAGCCAAAGAGCCTAGTAATTAGATGCTGGCGCCCGGGTCCATTCCGAGATCATCAGTCTGGGTCATGTTTTCAAATCCAGCGACATCACCCATGCCGCCTGCACCGAAGTCGTCGGAGTCGAGGTTGGTGTCCATCACGCCGTCACCGTCGGAGTCATAGGAGGCGTAATCGAAGGTGCCGTCACCGTTGATATCGCGGTACACCATGTCTACTTTGCCGTCCATGTCAAAGTCGGCACCCGCTTTTTCGAAGTGACCGTCAAGGTTTTCATCAACGAGCTCAAGGTCGGTCAGGCCGTCTGCGTCAAAGTCCACACGGGAGGAGGCAATGGCGCCATCGACGACGGTGTCCTCTTGGAAGATTTGGCCGGTGCGTCCGTCAGCGTAACTGATCGTATCGATGTCACCATCATTATCGGTGTCAGTACCCGCAACGATCACATTATCTTCGGTGGTGATTACGGCCGTTTCGAACGTGCCATCGTGGTCTGCATCGACGTCGGTAAGCACAACTTCGCCCTGCTCATCAAGGTAGCTGACGCGCTGACCACCGTCGACGATGGAGTGCACGACGTCGATACTGCCATCACCGTCGACATCACGGCTGGAAACGTGATTCTGCACGTCGCTGGGGTCATCAAGCACAACCTCGTCCTTGGAGTAAGAACTGTTGTCGGTGGGCAAATTCCCCATTGCCGGATCCGTGTGCTGGGCTGGACCGCCGACATTGCCACTCTGACCAGTAGCTTCAGGAGCTTGTTCAGGTGCCTGGGTAGCTTCGGGTACCTGGGTAGCTTCA
>JAUMZC010000106.1 GCA_030528295.1 Corynebacterium sp. | reverse complement strand
AATTTGGTGAAATTCCCGGGATTTGAGTAACCGCTGCTTTGTGCCATCAAATTTCGTTAGCCCGGTCATGAGTACAGTACGAATTGGCACATTAATGCCAACACCTAACGTGTCAGTGCCACAAATGACTTTGAGTAACCCAGTTTGGGAAAGTTTTTCCACAAGTCGCCGGTATTTGGGGAGCATTCCGGCGTGGTGAACGCCAATGCCTTTTCGTAACAATCCTGATAAGGTCCGGCCAAATGTTGTGGTGAATCGGAAGGTGCCTATTTCTTCGGCGATGCGGTGTTTTTCTTCTGAACTAATGATTTTGAGGCTGGTCAGCGACTGCGCCCGCTCAATTGCGTCTCGCTGAGTAAAATGCACAACATACACTGGTACTTTTCCGGAGGAAAGTAAATCTTCAATAGTTTCGTGTACCGGGGTATAGACGTAAGAAAATTCCAGGGGCACGGGCCGTTCGGTGCCAGCTACCAGATTTGTGGTTCGGCCAGTACGTTCGGAAAGATCACGCTCCAAAAAGGTGGTATCACCAAGGGTTGCTGACATCAGTAAAAACTGCGCTTTGGGCAGTTCTAAAAGCGGTACTTGCCATGCCCAACCTCGGTCAGGTTCGGAATAGTAGTGGAACTCATCCATAATCACCTGATCAATATCTGCAGATGCGCCATCACGGAGCGCAATATTGGCAACAATTTCCGCAGTCGCGCAAATGATCGGAGCCCCGCCGTTGACGGTGGCGTCGCCAGTCATCATTCCAACAGATTCCGGGCCGAATATTTCGCATAACGCGAAGAACTTTTCACTCACCAGTGCCTTGATGGGAGCGGTATAAAATGACCGCTGGCCGCGCGCCATCGCAATAAAATGCGCGGCAATAGCGACCATGGATTTCCCAGACCCAGTGGGGGTAGCCAAAATCACGTTATCGCCTGCGAGGATCCCGAGGGCTGCCTCCTCCTGAGCAGGGTAGAGAGTGATGCCGCGATCACGGGTCCACGCAAGGAACGAATCAAAAATCGACTCATCGAACAAAGACTCGGGGACCTCGGAGAGGTCTGGCAGCATCTGAGTGAGGTTCACTTCTTCGAGCGTAGTGTGATTCGGGTGTCAGTTGCCAATGCTGCGGCTACACCAAGGGCCATGAGTAGCAGGGTTGGTGTGAGCATCATCCAAGGTGCGCGTTCTGCGTAGCGTATTGACTCGGATAAAATCACACCCCAGTCGGGGGAGTCATGCGGAGCGCCAAGTCCTAGGAAGCCAAGGCCAGCAAGGGCGAGCGCGTTGTGGGCGACACGGCTTGCTGCGTGGCGGATTACCGCTGGTACCACAGTTGGAAGTAAGTGATGACGAATCAGGCGGAACCCAGAAGCACCTTGGAGTTGGGCCCACCGATAGTAGCCGGTAGCGCGAGTTTCGGCGGCAACCACCGCAGTATGTGACGCCAAGGGAATCCATCCAACCAACATGACTGCGATGGCGGCAGTGGTTTGTGAAGCGCCAAATACGCCGGCAAGAATCACCCCAATAAGGACGGCTGGGAGTGCATTGAGTGCGTCGCCAACGCGCCCTGCCCAGGACCCTAGTAGCCCGAGTAACAGCCCGATAATCGCACATATGGCTGTGACAAAGACTGCGAGTCCGATGGTGAAGACGGAGCCATGCGCCACACGTATCAGCAGATCGCGCCCGAGTTGATCGGTGCCAAGAAGATGGCTTGACGACGGCCCTGCAAGTCGGTGTTCTACGTTGAGTGGCGGGGCGTCGAACACCGCCATCACGATGAGCAGCGCGAGAAATGGAATAAGTACGAGTATGAATGCGATTGTTCCATTTGGTTTGGTGGTGTCCGCGGTCGCGGATGGTGCGTGTGCGGCATTGGAGCCAAGCAATGGACGTAGCACAATCCACCGCACCAATTGGGCCAATCCACCGCAGAGAATGCCGAGAACAACGGCGGTTAACACGATAACTTGAAGTACCGGGACATCACGGTTTACCGCCGCTAAGACTGCTGCACGTCCCATCCCCGGAATATTGAACGTACTTTCGATTAGTGCGGTGGATGCCAACGACCCGGCGAAAAACAGCACAATTTGCGGTGCGAGCACCGCCAGCGCGCGGAGTGACAGCGCCTTAAACAGCGCCGTTGATCGAACTCCGTTGAGTCGCCAGGCGCGTACCCATTCCTCTTTGCCAACTTCGTCCACGGTAATTAGCAGCACACGCCCCAAAAGGCCAGCAGATGGAAGCGCAATCGCGAGGGTTGGTAGCACCATGTGCGTTGCGGAAGCAAAACCACTCACTGGGAACCAGCGCAGCCGCACAGCAAAGACAACGAGAAGAACCACGGCGAACACGAACTCAGGTATGGATCCAAGCAGTGCCATGCCCATAATGTCGCTTGTGCGGGAGCGTTTTCCTTTGACCACGGCCCGAAACCTTGGCCAAGTGAGCATCCATGCAAATACAACCGCAAACAGGGTGGAAAGTCCGGCTAGTGTTGCTGACACGCCAAAGCCTGACCATGCCACGTCGGCTGCGCCGCGCGAAGGGTCAACCCAACTTACTCCAAAGTCGCCGCGCAAGGCACCCGACCACCACGAAATGAGCCCTTCGCCTGGTGAACTCGGAAGGTTGAGTTCGTTGCGGATTGCTTCCAAGATCTCGGGGTCAGGTGTGCGTTCAGCTTCCCGGGCGCGAAACACCGCGTGCGCTAAATCACGATTGCTGAGAAAGGGCAGTATTGCTGTGATTGCAGCGGCACACAGAAAAAGCACAACGGATGTGATTGCAGACTGCAAAAACCGAGTGAATTGCGGTTGCATTGCTGGATTATCGAGAGGTTTCGTGCGTAACAAGACGCCGTTCAAATGGGTCGAAGTACACAGAATTCACGTCTTTATAGGAAAGAAGTGAATGCTCAAATGCCAATGGGATCACAGCATTATCTTTGACGATCATCGCGCCGATTTCTGCTGCTTCAGCGTAGCGCTTGTCAGTGTCAGCGATATCCATTGCCTTTTCGACGGCCGCGTCCACTTCAGCATTGCAATATTGCGAAAGGTTGTACGAACCTTCGCAAGTAAAGTCGGAGCTGAGGAAGTTGACGGGATCAGCAGCCCCAAACTGATAATTGCGAGATCCGATCACGGCGTCGTACTTGCCCTCTAAGAGCGCTGCCTCCATGCTGTTGTAGTCAGAAACGACAATTTCTACTTTGAAACCGGCTTTGCGGAGTTGATCCGCCACTACCGATGCAACTTCAGGTAATTCCGGGCGCTCATTCCAGGTTGCCAGCCGGATTTCCGTATCTTTCGGATCAGTTTTCCCAGCGGTGGAATTCTCGAACTTAGCGTTATCCGCCCATGTAGCGTCTTGGTTAAATAGCCTGCTCTCTGCTTTACCGGCGTGACCTTCGTAGATGTTATCGACAATCACATCACTATCAATCGCGGCTGCGGCAGCAGCACGTGTCCCAGCATCAGCAAATGGCCCGGTTTTGGAGTTGAGATGTAGATACACGGCACGTGGCAACAACGTCGATTCAGTATTCAATTCCTTGACTTCACCCAGCTGAGCGAGCGGAATGGCTTGTGCCAAATTTACCTCAGCTGAACGTACTGCATTTGCGCGAGCAGAACCATCTTTGATGAATTTCACCTGCAGGGTCTCAAGCTTAGGAGCGCCATTCCAGTAGTCTGCGAACCCTTTGCCCTTAGCTTCAGTTTGGGAAACATCAGTGAGTTCGAACGGCCCGGTACCGGTGCCCTTTAACGAAGGAGACTCGCTTTCATATGCCGCCTTCGACAAAATAACCGTGCCCGGATCTGTAAAGCGTTGCACGAGGATTGGGTCAGCTTTTCCGGTTTTGACCACTAACGTGTGGTCGTCCTTTGCGGAGAATTCAAAGTCACCTTTTCCGAGTCCTTTTGGTCGAGATGCGGCTTCAGTGGCTTTTTGCAGGGAGTTCGCTGCCGTCTCCGCATTGAGCGGGGTGCCATCGTGGAACTTCACATCTTTGCGCAGGGAAAATTCCACCGAATCATCACCGACCGTTTCCCAGGATTCAGCCAACCACGGAGCTGGCTTACCTTCCTTGTCTAAAGTGACGAGCGTTTCAGCGATGCCAATACGTGTGTTGAGCAGGGCGTCATCAGAGAACGGGGACATTGATGCTACCGGCTCAAACGGTAGTGCCACTGCGAGTTCAGTGCCACCAGCGCCACCGGATTCAGGCGCGGTGCAGGCCACTGTGGTCAGTGAACACACCAGTGCGAAAGTACCAGCAGCGATTCGTCTGCGAAGCTTATTGTTGAGTCGATGGGACATCATAATCCTTTCAGTTGTACCCTTCACCCATTCGTTCAACATGGGGAAGGACAAATAATTTTTATGTGAGGAGAGACTCGTTCGTTGGTCTTCGACGATGGTCTCTAGCTACCCGAGGCAACATCATGGCGGATGCGGCCATCAGCACTGTGAGAGCAAGCCATGGGAGCGCAGCAGCAGGTTGGGGTTCGTATGAGTAATCCAGCATCCAGCCAATTGTGAGCGAACTCAGCAGGACGGCTAGCCCGCCAAATGAATTTAGAAATCCGTAGTAGGATCCGACGTTTTGTTCGCCTGCGAGTATGCCTACGAGGTCACGGGAAATTGGCACGGCTAACATTTGTCCAACGTGCATGCACACCAGCATCAGGATTGCGGGTGTCAACGCCCAGAAACCAGGCAACGGCGGTAGCGGTGATGCGAGCATAACGATTGCGAAAGAGACGGACATCAGTGCGAACCCGATGAAAATGGCACGGGTGGGCGCCATACGTTGAGCGATGCGGGTCAACGGCATTTGCAGCGAGAGGACGAGAACGCTGGAGAACACAAACATCCAACCAAGTGCATCTTGAGTTCCGGTGGAACGTTCAAGTTCTACCGGTAAAGAGAGATACTGCTGGTTGTAGCTGACAAGATATGTGCTGTAGCCCAGCGCAAACAGTAAAAATGCCTTATTGGAGAGGACATGCCGGAAACCTTGGAGCACGGAAGCACTGGACTGAGTCTGAACTGCTGGGACGATACAAAGGTGGCTGAAAAATAGGAACGTAAAAATCCCCGCCGCAATAAAGCATGTCAGTGGGAATCCGGCTCCGATCAAGGCTGCGCCCAACAGCGGGCCAAGCAACGAACCGATCCGTGAAAAATATGCGTCCATGGCGAACAGTTCAGAGCGCTTCATAATGCCCTGTCGTTCTACTTCAAGACCTGAAACAGCAAATGATGCTTCAGCAGCTGGTGAGAATAGTGCTGCCGCGAAACCGATCAGCACTACCGCGCCCATTAACTGGAAGGTGCTGGTTGCCACCCCTGCGGCGATAAACCCAGCAACACGAATTGCAATTCCGATCAGAAGGATTGGTTTCACGCCGAATCTGTCTGCGAGTCCGCCACCTAAGAAAAACAAACCTTGCTGCGAGAATGTGCGAAGACCGAGCACTAGGCCAACCATTGCACCTGTTGCCGCTAGGTTTTCCGTCATATATGTGGCCAGAAAAGGAACCACGAGGTAAAACCCGACGTTAAACAGCATCTGGGTAAGCAATAGCAGCCGCACCGGAAGGGGCAACTTGAGGAAACGGCGGAGATCGTGTGTGAGTTTCACTGTCCGCCTCCCAAAGCAAGTGCAGATTGGTTGGTTGCTGTTGAGTTCATGAATGCTTCCGCGTGCAAAAACGCCTGCCGTGCATCACTTGCACCTTCTGGATTCCAAAGGCGCTCGATAGACGTGTCTTCCACGATGCGTCCGTGATCCAACATGATGAATCGTTCGGCGAACTCCTCGGCGGAATGGAGATTGTGGGTCACCAGCAATACGGTAAGTTCCGGGCGGGAAAATAACTCAGTGACGAGTTGTGATGCGCCAGTATCGAGTGCACTGAGTGCTTCGTCGGCGTAAATTACCTGTGGGTTTGCGATGAGTGCCCGAGCAATGCCCACCCGTTGACGTTGCCCGCCTGAGAGTTCACTGGGTTTTCGCCTTGGGGTGTCGTTTGGAAGTCCGAGGCTTTCAATGAGGGCAGGGATTTGTTGTGCTGCTGCTGCGAGATTTCCTCGAGCGATTGCAATTGGCTCCAGGATAATGTCCTGTACGTGCATGTGTGGATTGAGGCTGGCATCGAGATCCTGCGGAATGTAGGCAAAAGCGTCGGGTGTTGGGGCTTTGATGGTCCCGTGAGAGGGGCGTAACCAGCCACAAAGTAGCCGTAGCAGAGTCGTTTTACCGCTACCCGAGCGGCCGATAATCGCTACTTTTTCCCCGGCATTAATGGTAAAACTGACGTCGAATACTGCGGGCGAAAAGGACACATCATGAAAGGAGATCACGCCGCAGACTCCTGAGTAACAAATCCGTTTTCGGCAGTATTCGGAATAAGATGCACAATCCTGTCACAAAGTGCGTGGGCCGCTTGAACATTATGGGTAATCATCAGTAGTGACGTGTTGGTGTGTGCACCACTGAGGTCTTTCAACGTGGCTAACACTTCTGCGCTTGCGACAGGGTCAAGGGCAGATGTGATTTCATCAGCGATCAAAAGCTGAGGGTGTTGGCCCAATGCAAAGGCGATTGCTGCGCGTTGCCGCTGTCCGCCGGATAGTTGCAGTGGATAACGTTGTTGCAATTCTGGTCCCAAACCAACCGCCTCAAGATGTTGTTGTGCTTGCGTCTTCGAACCAGCAGTCAATGCAACTTGATCAATAATGGGTATGAGGGGATTTAATGCGCCGAATGCGTCTTGGGATACCACCCCGATAGAGTCAGGGCGTTCAATAACTCCTGACACTGTTGCGTTACGAGATAAAAATCCACCTAGGAGAGCTGCGATGGTGGATTTTCCTGCGCCGGAAGGTCCGAGCAGCGCGATGCGGCACGGGGCGTCGATACGCAACTGCGGAATGTGGAGTACCTGCCAATCGTGGAACCGAACGCGCACATCGGCGAGGGCGCAACATCCAGCGTGGGTGGTATCTGTGGTTGGTGAAATGACACTGCTCCTTGACCGGCCGTGCGCAATATGTGCACAGTTGCGAAACCTTATTGATAATTCCATTCAATAGAAGTGGCCGTTAGTGTAGCACAAAGAACCCAGTAGATTCGAGGCTCTACTGGGTGCTGTTCGGAGCGTAGAAATTAGTTTCGATCTTCCTGGGGTTCATCATCGGAATGATGCGGTGGATCTTGGTCAATATCCATCATGCCCGAATCCAGCGCGCGGGAATCGAGCGATTGCAGAAAACGCTCAAATTCAGCGCCTAATTCATCACCGGAAGGCATCGTAGAATCAGTTGCTAGCGCAGACTGCTCAGAGCGAGCAACATAACGTTCCAAATCTTGGTCATACTGGGCTTCCAGGATCTTCAATACTTTTTGAATCTCCTGTGATTCCACCGTCTGCTCATTGAGCTGAGCGGCCGTACGTTCGACGTCCAGCTCAAGGGATTCCAGCGGCAGATCCAACCCGGCCGCACGTTCGACTGCCCGGAGAAGCTTCAATGTGGCCTCCGGGAATTCCGAAGATGCAACATAGTGCGGAACATGGGCAGTAAACCCACCAACTTTATGCCCAGATTGCTGCAAACGATGCTCAAGCATCAATGCTGCTGAGCCTGGCACGCGGATGGTTGCGCCCATCGTGAAATGCTGCTGCAGCATTTCCGGGGTGTTGCCGTGCGCGGTGACCACCAGTGGGCGGGTATGCGGAACTGCCATGGGTGCAGCGTAGAGACATACAGTTTTATCTACATGGAAACGATCAACCAGTCCTACAACAGCTTCGGTGAATGCATTCCAGCGCATGTCTGGTTCGGGGCCTGCGAGCAGCAAAAACGGAGTGCCAGCGGTATCGCGGAAGACACGGAGTTCGAGTCTCGCATCCTCCATGTCTGCGAGCTGGTTTTCCGCAATTGTCGCGGTTGGTCGACGGGAACGGTAATCAATAAGCTCATCACTGTGGAACGAAGCCACAGGCATATGCTCTAACGCCTGAAGCAAATGATGCGCGCTTGATTCAATGGCATGGCCCGCGTCTGCATATCCTTGCAACGCAACGATTAACGTGGGCCCACGATCAGGAGTTGCCGCAACCTCGGGGGAGGGGTACTCAAGGTCGTACATACGGGTGCG
>JAUMZC010000105.1 GCA_030528295.1 Corynebacterium sp. | reverse complement strand
CGTGCATGAGTTGTTTCTGGATATCGTTGCTCATGCTGGCTATACACATCGGCTGCCGTAACGAACGATATACGCGTAGTGCCGCGTATAATCAAGCACCTATATTGATTCATTGACGAAAGGTTTTTCATGGCCGGCCACTCTAAATGGGCGACAACAAAGCATAAGAAGGCCGCGAATGATGCAAAGCGCGGCAAAGAATTTGCCAGACTGATTAAAAATATTGAAGTTGCCGCGCGTATGGGCGGTGGTGATCCGGCGGCGAATCCGACGCTGGATGACATGATTAAAAAGGCTAAAAAGGCCTCAGTTCCCAACGATAATATCGAGCGTGCCCGGAAGCGTGGTTCTGGTGAAGAAGCCGGCGGTGCGGACTGGGAAACCATTATGTACGAAGGCTACGGCCCGAACGGCGTCGCAGTGTTGATCGAATGTTTGACTGATAATCGGAATCGTGCGGCCACGGAAGTTCGCACCGCAATGACAAAAAACGGTGGAAACATGGCGGAATCCGGTGCGGTGTCGTATTTGTTCACCCGGAAAGGCGTTGTGCTTGTGGCCAAGGGTGATCTTTCTGAGGATGATGTGCTGTTGGCAGTTTTGGAAGCCGGCGCTGAAGAGGTCAATGATCTTGGTGATCGCTTCGAGGTTGTCTCTGCGGCTGGCGATATGATTGCCGTGAAAGAAGCGCTTATCGAAGCTGGTATTGATGTTGATGAGGCTGATTCAGACTTCCGTGCGTCTGTTGAGGTTCCGTTGGATGCGGACGGTGCGAAAAAGATCTTCCGGCTCATTGATGCGCTTGAAGATTCGGACGACGTCCAAAACGTCTACACCAATATGTCGCTCAGTGACGAGGTGTTGGCTGAGCTTTAAGGCGGGGCGCTGCTGATGGTCCGTGAGGTTGGAGTAATCTTGCGGACCTATTTTCGCTGTACCTTGTTTGTTCAACCATCTAAAGGAGTGCCCAACCAATGAACCTTGAAGGGTTACGAGTCATGGGGATTGATCCTGGCTTGACGCGTTGCGGGTTGTCGGTGGTGCAAGCGGGAAGGGGTAGGGCAGTATTGCCGGTTGCGGTGGGGGTGGTGCGTACACCTAGCAACGCGGAGTTAACTGAGCGGTTGTTACGGTTGAGTACTGCGGTGAAAGAATGGATGGATGACTATCAGCCCGACGTTGTTGCAATCGAGCGTATTTTTGAACGCGGTAATGTGTCGACGGTGATGCATACAGCGCACGCTGTGGGGGTGCTGACATTAGCTGCGGCGGAGCGCGATGTTGCGGTGCACATGTATACCCCCAGTGAGGTGAAGAAGGCTGTGTCGGGCAATGGTCGAGCGGATAAAAAGCAAATGACCGCCATGATTACCCGTATTCTTGGTCTGAGCGAACCGCCGAAGCCTGCTGATGCTGCTGATGCTCTAGCACTTGCAGTGTGTCATTGTTGGCGTGCGCCGCTGTTGATTCGCCAAGAGGCCACATTGGCGCAGGTTGAATTAGTGCGGCGGCAGCAACAGGGCAAATTAGGCAAGGCGAAAGCCGAGTTTAATTCGCGTACGCGATCGAATAATCGCACACATAGTCGAGGTGCTGTGGTGCCTGAGATTTTTCCTGGAAAGAGGAGTTTATAACCTATGATCGCTTCGTTGCGTGGCACCGTCATTGCTATTGGACTCAATAGTGCGGTTATTGAATGTGGAGGCGTTGGCTATCTGTTTACAGCGACTCCGCAGACACTTGGGCAATTGCGGAAAGGTGAGGAAAGTTGCATCCTGACCACGATGGTTGTCCGCGAAGATGCGATGAACCTGTATGGGTTTACGGACGATTCCAGCCGGGAAATGTTTAGTCTTCTTCAGACCGTTTCGGGGCTGGGGCCACGGTTGGCACTTGCTGCGCAGTCGGTGATGAATCCTGCTGAACTCAGTAATGCGATTGCGGGCGGTGATGCGAAAGCGTTGCAACGCATTCCGGGCGTTGGCAAACGTATGGCCGAACGAATGATCGTTGATTTGAAAGATAAGGTGCTGGTGTTTACCACTAGCCCACAGGCGCTTTCCGACGTCGCTTCCGGCACAACTGCCCAGGTCTCCGGCGTTGCGGTGGATCAGGTCACAGAGGCGTTGGTTGGTTTAGGTTTTCCCGAACGTTCGGCGACGGCTGCGGTCACAGCTGTACTCACCAACACGCCGGGGTTGGACACGTCCAGCACCTTGCGCGCGGCCCTTGCATACTTGAGTCAAAAGTAGCGAGAGGTAGGCATGGGCGACGTAGAGAAAACAGAGTTTCAGCTTCCAGACGGCGTGCCGGAGCGACGTCGTGGGCCGGAATCTGCGGTGGAGCCTACACGTCAGGAAACGGATCGAGATGTTGAGGCTGGTTTACGGCCAACCAAAAGTTCGAAACCAATTGAGTTTGGTCTTGACTGGCGCCAAGAACCGAGGTTCAACACCGGATCACGTGCTGTTGTCTGGGCCACCCGGATTGGGTAAGACAACGATGGCCATGATCATTGCACAGGAACTCGGCTCAAGTTTGCGTATGACCTCCGGGCCGGCACTCGAACGAGCTGGCGATTTAGCGGCGATGCTTTCGAATCTCATGGAAGGTGATGTGCTGTTTATCGACGAAATTCACCGCATCGCACGCCCCGCCGAAGAAATGCTCTACATGGCAATGGAGGATTTCCGCATCGACGTTATCGTGGGCAAAGGGCCGGGTGCGACGTCGATCCCGCTGGAAATCGCGCCGTTTACACTCGTTGGCGCAACCACTCGCTCAGGCATGCTCACCGGGCCATTGCGGGATCGGTTCGGGTTTACTGCACAGATGGAGTTTTACGACGTCCCGGACCTCACCAAAGTAGTCACGCGTGCGGCACGCATCCTTGGTGTGAGCATTGACCAGGATGCGGCAACGGAAATAGCTTCTCGTTCTCGAGGAACTCCTCGTATTGCAAACCGACTGCTACGACGCGTCCGGGATTTCGCGGAAGTGTACGTTGATGGGCACATTGATTTGGGTGCGGCAAAAGCAGCACTGATCGTGTTTGATGTCGATGAAATGGGCTTGGATCGTCTGGATAGGGCTGTGCTGAGCGCATTGGTGAAAAACCATGGGGGTGGTCCGGTAGGTGTGAGTACACTCGCGGTGGCTGTTGGTGAGGAACCCAGCACAGTCGAAGAAGTATGTGAGCCTTATTTGGTGAGGGCGGGGATGATGGCACGTACTGGTCGTGGGCGCGTGGCTACTGCTGCCGCATGGCGCCATTTAGGCTTGGAGCCACCCGCTGGCACCCCAGGGGACTATCAACCGACGTTGCTCTAAGGGAAATATCTGGCAGACTAAGGCAATGTCACAATATGTATTACTTGCCTTATTATTCGCAGTGTTGTTGATCCCGACACTGTTGCAGGTACGTCGTCAACAACGACTGTTAGGGGAGCGGCGGCAAGTGCAAGCCGAATTAGCCACAGGGGATCGTGTGGTCACCGTCGCAGGAGTTCATGGGAACGTGGTTGCGGTCCATGGGAATGAAGTGGATTTGGAGCTTGCACCAGGGGTGGTGACCACGTGGGATCTTGCAGCAATTGTGAAACGCCAATCGGGGGACGTCGTCACGCCTGAGGGATAAACGAGTATGGCCCAATGACGTACCATGACGGATGGACTAGATTTGAATAAGTCTTTTTTAGGTTGGGCACATCCCGAGCGGATGCGGGCTCATCAATTTGCACATCAATCTTTGAGGAGAACATCCCAGTGGCATCGTCTTCCGGGCGCACACGCGTCGGACTCGCCAAATGGCCCAAACTTGCCATAGCCTCGTTTGTGGCCATCTTGGTGATTATCTACGCAATAATCCTGTTTACCGGCGACCGCGGCGTCAAACCGAATTTAGGCATTGACCTGCAAGGTGGCACCCGCGTGACGCTGGTACCACAGGGTCAAGAACCCACCAAAGAACAACTGTCCCAAGCCCGCGAAATCTTGGAAAATCGCGTGAACGGAATGGGCGTCACCGGCGCTAGCGTGATCGCCGATGGCACCACATTGGTGATTACTGTTCCCGGTGAAGATACGTCCCAAGCTCGGGCACTGGGCCAAACCTCGCAATTGCTGTTCCGTCCAGTCCAAGACCCAATCCCGCCAAATCCTGAAACTCTGTTAGAGACAACTAAGGACATCGCCGACCGGTGGGTTGAACTCGGTATCATTTCTGAAGAGCGGGGAAATAAGGCGCTCAAGGACCTTGCAGTATCGCTGAGCACCCCAATTGACGAGCAAGGTAACCCGACCGGGAAGCCAGACGAAAACGTCGATGCTCCGAAGGTGGAAAAGAAGCAGCCAGCGGAGCCGAAAAACTCCGTCGAAGCCGCTGAGCGCCGGCAAAAAATCACGGAAACACTGCGGAAAGATCGGCAATCCGACGACCCTACCATCCAGCTTGCGGCAGCTTCATTGTTGGAGTGCGGTAAAGAACTCGACCCAATCGCAGGCACCGACGAGCCACAGAAACCACTGGTTGCCTGTACCGCGGGTAGTGAAGAAAAGCTGATCTTGGGGCCAGCACCACTGTTGACAGGTGAGACTGATGAAGCCAAAGGCAAGCGATTGACCGGTAATGAAATTGATACCAATCGGCCGATTACCGGCGGTCTCAACCCGGAAACCGGCGAGATGGAAATCAACTTCGCCTTTAAATCAGAAGGATCCGAGCAAGGCGGCGCCACCTGGTTCCAACTCACCCAGGAAAACCTTGGGCGGCAAGTGGCCATCACGTTGGACAGTCAAGTGATCTCCGCGCCACAAATTCAATCCCCAACGCCTCCCGGATCAGGCACCTCAATCACCGGACAGTTCTCCCAGCAAGAAGCCACTGATCTGGCAAACAACTTGCGCTACGGTGCGTTGCCGTTAAGCTTTGCGGGCGAAAACGGTGAACGTGGTGGCACTGCGACGACGGTCCCGGCGTCGTTAGGCATTGCCTCATTGAAAGCTGGCCTTATCGCTGGCCTTGTAGGCCTCATCCTCGTGGCGCTCTTTGCACTTGCGTACTACCGCGTCTTCGGGTTCCTGGCCGTGTTCTCGCTGTTCGCCTCAGGTGCGTTGGTCTATGGTGCGCTGGTCATCCTCGGACGGCTGATTGGGTACTCGCTGGATCTTGCCGGTGTGGCAGGCTTGATCATCGGTATTGGTACCACCGCCGACTCGTTTGTGGTGTTCTACGAACGCATCAAAGACGAAATACGCGAAGGGCGCACCTTCCGTTCAGCGGTACCGCGTGCCTGGACCCGTGCCAAGCAAACAATCATCTCGGGTAACTTCGTCTCGCTTATCGCCGCCGTTGTGCTCTACGTACTTGCCGTTGGTGACGTCAAGGGATTTGCGTTCACCCTCGGCCTGACAACGATCTTTGACCTCCTTGTCACCTTCCTAGTCACCGCGCCGCTCGTTATTCTTGCCTCGCGTAATCCATGGTTCGCGCGGCCAGCCGTCAACGGGTTGGCTGGTGTGATGCGAGTTGCGCGCGAACAACAAGCCCGTCGCGAAGCAGAAGAGCAAACACACCGCGCACAAGACCCAGAACTGCAACCTGTAGGCCGCGCAGTATCTGAAACACCTGAGACGCTCCCGACACACGATGAGGAGAAATAAGTACATGAGCTCTGCGAGAACCATTACACGCCTGTACACAGGTGAAGGCGGAGTTGACTTCGTAGGTCGTCGTCGCCTGTGGTACAGCATTACGGGAGTCGTCCTGGTTGTTTGCTTGCTGGCAATAGCAATTCGAGGTTTCTCCCTTGGGATTGACTTTGAAGGCGGCACGAAAATGAATATGCCTGCCGAAGGACTCGAAACGACGCGCGTTGAGCAGGTCTTTACGGAAGCCACCGGAGTTGAACCGGTGCTTGTCCAGATCGTTGGTTCGGGTGATTCCCGCATCCTTGAAATCAACTCAGAACGTTTGAGCGATGATCAGATTGCGAAAGCGCGAGAGACACTGTTTTCGGAGTTTCAGCCAAAAGACAGTACTGGTGAAGCGTCACCAGATACCATTGGTGATTCCACAGTCTCTGAATCCTGGGGCTCAACGATCACGTATTGGATGCTGGTGTCGCTTGGAATCTTCCTTGCACTGATCTTTATCTATATCGCAATCAAATTCGAGCGTGATATGGCGATTGCGGCGATCGCGGCGCTCGGTGTTGATGCGATCGTCATCTCCGGCGTGTATGCGCTTATCGGCTTCGAGGTGACTCCTGCAACCGTGATTGGTTTGCTTACTGTCCTCGCCTTCTCGCTGTATGACACAGTTGTTGTGTTTGACAAGGTGAAGGAGAACACCGCTGGCTTCGAGGCAACAACGCGACGTACCTATGGGGAGCTCTCGAACCTGGCCATTAATCAAACGGTGATGCGATCGATCTCCACGACAATCATCTCAGCATTGCCAATCGCCGCTCTGATGATCGTTGCGGTGTGGCTCATGGGTGTTGGTACCTTGAAGGATCTTGCGCTCGTACAGCTCATTGGTGTTATTGAAGGAACCTTCTCATCTGTGTTCCTGGCAACGCCGATTTTGGTAAGCCTGAAGCATCGTCAACAGCGTATTCGAAGCCACAACGCCAAAGTTGCTGCTGTGCGCTCGGGAAATGCCGATTTGACGGATGAAAATAACCCACTTGCGGTGGCAGACGAGTTTGAAAGAAATGCTGAAGGAAAACGAATTGTAAGTATTCCCCAAGCTCCCCAAACAACACGCAATGTGAACAATTCTTCGGGTAAGAGTTGGCGCCCCGGTGCTGAATAAGAATTCGATTCGATAAAGAAATCGTCGCGTTTGTATTACATAAACGCGACGATTTTCTTATGCTCCTGGTGTTTCGCGATCAATTGGTGGCAGATTTTCTAGATCGCACGCACCTGCGGTTTTGCTGAGGCTCATAGAGAGAGCCCCCAGTTTGGGTGGCGATCACCACCCCCATTATTGGGGTTCTATTAATGTAATTATGGTCTCTTAGTCACATTTTCTGTAGAAAACCCTTGTGTGCGAATGAATTTTAGTGAAGCATCGCAGTTAGTGCGGCTCTAGTTGCTGTGCAATTCCAGTTGCTTTTGCTGGTGTCGTACTACGCGGGCTTAATGCAATTTACCCTTTCGCTAATCAATTTTTGAATCACCCAAGGAGTTCAAGAAAATATGAAACATTCTCGGTTACTCGTTGGTGCAGTCGCTACGGGGCTCACGGCCGCCTTGCTGCCAGCACCAGCGTTTGCGTGTGAAGATGAAGCGCCAGCCCCAGCACCAGAAGCGCCGGCGCCAGAAGCTCCAGCGCCTGCGCCGGAGGCACCTGCACCCGCGCCAGAGGCACCTGCGCCAGGTGGGGGCAACGAAACTGGACGGCAAGTACAAGGGTTGTCCAGTGGTTTGCAGCTATCCTCGGATCTTCTGCGCCTCAACGAGACCATTCCGCAACTTTCAGGCTTGGGCTCTTCAGGTGAAACCGGCTCGGGTTCGGTGGCGCCGAGCAGCCCAGCACCCGGATACGGCTCAAGTGCAGGCAGTGCCGCAGCGTCAGAAGTAGTCGGTACGTACGGATCAGAAGCTCTAGGTTCCTATGGATCAGCTCCAGGCGCAGAATTGGGAAGCTCAGCGTCCGGCTCCGGTTCCGCGGAGCTCGGTAGCGCGGCTCTTGGATCCGGCAGCGGTGCTGCCAGCGGAGCGTTAGGATCTGCCGCAGAACTCGGCAGCGCGGCTCTTGGATCCGGCAGCGTTGACGGGGGAATGGGGAGCATGGGGCCTGGATCTTCCGCAGTGCCATTCATTCCAAACATGGATGTGGCGGTTGGTGTTCCATTTAGCTACCAAATCCCAATTGCTCCTGGAGCGCCAGCCCCACTGCTCAGTGGTCTACCAGCTGGGTTATCGTATGATTCCTCCACTGGCCTGATTTCCGGAGTTCCGCTGTCTGGTCCTGCGCGGACCGCCGAAGTTGGGGTCATTGGTCGAGGCAGCAGCGCTGGATCAAGTCAGGGAAGCTTCAGCATGTCGCTCGGTCCGAGCGCTGGGGCTGTTGATCCTGGTCTGGGCAGCAGCATGCTCTCCAGTGGTTCGTATGGTCCAGGTTTTGGAGGCAGCGTTCTTGCTCCCGGCAGTGCCTATGATCCGGGTCTCACTAGCAGCATGATGACCGGTGGCAGCGGCGGCAGCGGCTGGACGCTGGGCTGGCCGGGCGCT
>JAUMZC010000002.1 GCA_030528295.1 Corynebacterium sp. | reverse complement strand
TTATGGAATTTGTGACAAAATAGGCCGTTTTTCGTCGCAGATTCCATAAAATCCGGGATTTTTATGGAATTTGTGACAGATCCCTGGTGAATGCTTGTGCGCCATTTAATTTCTTGTCGCAAATTCCATTTTTACGGCCGATTTTATGGAATCTGTGACAAGTGGGCACAACCCATCGCATGATTGTGGCCTAACGCACTTCTCTCAGGCGGTGAGCACATAAAACATTGACCTAGGCGCGGCGTCGTAACGCTTATTGACGGCGCGCCGAACCTCAGCGTTGCCTCGGCTCGCTGATATGAATAATCAGGTACCCCCAAGCAAAGCGTCGGTGCCCCGAACCCCTCACCGCTCACACTTCCTCACCTTGTAAGCGACCTTGCTTCAAGCTAGGTTTGGAATCGAAATACCCAGCGAGACCCAGCGTTTGAGGAGACCCAATGGCCAGAGGCAAGAATAAAACAAAGGAACCAGATTTATCGCTGCGAACAAAAGGACTATCTATCGTTCTTGGCGTGGAGAATCTGGATTTTGAAAGCAATGCAGCAGGCACCGCTTTCCATGTTCAGCAGGATGGCTACCAGGTGACTTTCGCGTACGATCCTGGTTTCAATATTTATAACGCCATGGTGCATTTTACTGACGGTTTTATCGCACAGCCTGAAGTTTGCGAACGCTGGAATATCGAAAATCCTGGCATGAAGGCGCTTCCACTTGAGGTTACTGGGGAGGCTATTCTCGACGCTTCGGTCCCCTACACTCTTGCGCAGCTCCATAATTTTGTGCGCACGTCTATTCGCCAGGCAGATCAACTGACCCGCACTTTGAAAGGCGCCTACTGATGCAAGATTGCCCTGAGATTCATCCAGAGATTAGTCGTCTCACCGGTTTGCTTCCCGACGCCGACGCCCCCGCCCTGCACCTGACCAAGGAACCGACCCCGTTCGTCACCGCTCAACGCGTGGTCAGTTTTTTCGAACGGATTGGGTTATATGACGTCCCTCACCGAGGCAATCGAGTGTTAGTTTCTGATCATGGTGTTCCCGTGGACATCACCATCACGGACGAATACTTGATTTACGAGCTCAAAATGGACGCACCGAATGCCGACCTCAGTCAAGCAAGTGATAACCCCTTCGTCACCGCCTATTTTGATAGCGGGTATTTGATCGTTCGGTCTGCTGGACTGATTAGCGCTGGTATGAGTGATCAACAGCTCACGCAGTTTTTGAACACCAGTATCACCCAGACCCGTGAAACGATGAAAAATATCCTGGGGTAAAATCCCCGCAATGAGCACCAATTCATCCGCCGAGCACCAGTATGTCTTTACCCTTGGATGCCCAGATTCCACGGGCATCGTGGCAAAACTCTCAACGTTTATTTCCGGACTTGGCGGTTGGATCACGGAAGCAGGGTATTTCACGGATCCAGAAAGCGGCTGGTTTTTCACCCGACAAGCCGTCCGCGCAGATTCTATTCAAATCGGTTTTGATGAGCTTAAAGAGCAATTCGGTGCAGTGGCCTCCGAACTTGGCGCAGAAACAAGGTGGCGCATTTGGGATACCGCGCACCCCAAGAAAGCTGTCATTTTAGTAACGCGGGAGGGGCACTGCCTGCAAGATCTTTTGGGGCGAGTTGATCAAAATGATTACCCCATGGAAGTGGCCGCAGTGATCGGCAACCATAATGACCTTCGTCATATTGCCGCAAATCACAATATTCCTTTCCATCACGTGCCGTTCCCCAAAGATGCTGTTGGAAAGCGCAAGGCTTTCGATGAGGTTGCGGAGATTGTGGCGCAGCACGATCCGGAAGCTATTGTGCTTGCCCGGTTTATGCAGATCTTGCCTCCGGACCTTTGCGAAATGTGGGAAGGCCGCGCCATCAATATTCATCACAGTTTCCTCCCCTCATTTATGGGTGCACGGCCGTATCATCAGGCCTATACGCGTGGTGTGAAACTTATCGGTGCGACGTGCCACTACGCCACCACCGACCTCGATGACGGCCCCATCATCGAGCAAGATGTCATCCGTGTGAGCCATAAAGATACCCCTGCTGACATGCAACGCCTCGGCCGCGATGCAGAAAAAGTAGTTTTGGCCCGTGGCCTGCGTTTTCACCTGGAGGACCGGGTGCAGGTCCATGGAAACCGGACCGTTATTTTTGACTAGTTTTCGTACTCATCTGCGAAAAACGATCGGCTGCTGAACAAGCCCAACCAATGGCACAATATTTGGTAAACGTTTATTGTTAAGCGGTTTTGTTAGGGCCGGAAAGTGACACTCCAATGACCGATCGTTTGCAAACTCAGCGCCGCTTGGTAGAAGCCGCCCGCGCCGTGATAATTCAGCACGGAATTGAGGGTTGCACGCAGCAACGAATTTGCAAAGAAGCCGGGCTTACAAGGGGGGCATTCTATTCCAATTACGCCTCCAAAGAAGAGCTATTTACCAATGTTGCCCAAGACGCCTATCAGCGAATTATTTCCCGATTAGACAAGGTGGTTGAACACTGGACTCTTCTTGTACCTGATGAACTTGATCCAGCTGATACGCAGGCCCGAGTGCGAGGCTTTCTTACTCAGGCTCAGGCTGATCTGGGGCTCACCCGAGAATTTTTCATCCTCCATAATGAACTGTTATCGCGCGCAGCACGGGTCCCAGAATGGGCGCTGCAATTTAAAGACATTAATCGTGATTTTGTTTTAAGAGTTTCTCAAGTATTAGAACTTATTGTTAAACATGTGGGGCGCACTTTAAATTATAGACCCGAAGCAATTGCACAAGCAGTAATTGGAATTACTTTGCGCGCAACAGGTGTTTCTGCATGGAAAAATGAGCTGATTTTAGAAAATGGAAAATCAGAATTCAGAGGGTCACTGCTGGAAAGTTATGATGTGGTCAATATGGTCCTTGCATTGCTTTTTGCCTGTTCGGAGCCGGTTTAGAACCAAATTTCTAACGCCCAATTATCAACGAAAGCACCCCCAAAGACCCACCACCAGCTGACAACCAACTGTTACCAAACTAAATTTTTGCCCACCATGCTGGGACGATACATTTATGTATTCGACGGTGAAAGTATCCCTTGTTAGCATTCTCTCGATGCACTTACTGCGCCATTCATGGCCTGGTTTTACACGAGGAGCTTTTGCATGATGTTGTCGTCCCTGCTGCCGCTACATTCTTTTGAATATCCGGCGTTGTTATTCTCCGGCCAAGCTTCCCCTTGGGCCAAGGCCCTTGAGGAATGTGAGGATCCTCGCCTTGTACCACTCCTAGAGCGGGCAGAGCGTCGAATCGCACCGTTTATTCGTCAGCGGGCCATCGCAGTTCCAGGCGCAGACGCGCGACTGAAGGACCTGATTACAAACCCAGACGCACCAAGCGTGTTAGAGATTGACTCAATGCCTGCGGTTAGCGTGCCTGGAATTGTGATGAAGCAGATCGCAGTGATGTGGCAACTACAAAATGCTGGTCTGGATTTGAGCAAAACCAGCTTTATCGGGCATTCGCAAGGCAGCCTCGGTGTAGCCGCCGCCAAGGTGATCGACAACGACGAACAACTCGTCGATGTTCTCGCTTTTGCCCTGTTACTAGGTACGGCCGCAACTCTCGGAGCTCAACATTTGGGCGCCCAACCTGGACGCCCCTGGATGCTGAGCGTCAAAGATGTGCCCCGCGGCGTCGTTACGCAAGCTGCGGAGCAGGTAGCAGGCGTTGAGCTGGCGCTGTGCAATGGGCACACGAAGTTTGTGTTGTCGGGGGCGCCCGAGGGGCTCGCCAAAGCCGAACGTTTGATCGAGAAGGCGGCGGACGAACACAACGCCGCAATCGACGATAAGCGAACCGGTGGCACGCGCGTGGAGCCTCAATTCCACTACCTGGAAGTTTCCGCCCCTTTCCATCACAGCGCCATGCAAGATGCCGCAGATCAGGCAGCATCTTGGGCGAAGGAACTCGATCTCCAGGTGGATGCTCAACGGCTCGCCGACGATATTTTGGTAAACCACCACGATTGGCCGAAAGAATTAGCTAATCTTCTGTCTTCTACTCGGGTAAGTCACCTACTCGTTACGGAAGCCGGGCATGGTCTCCAACGCATCACCACCCCGCTGCTCGAAGGCACCGGAATCACCATGGTGCCCGCCGGGACCGTCGATGACCGGGATCTTTTGGCAACCCCCGGAGCAGAAATTCAGGAAGAAGAGACCTGGGAGCGCTTCGCCCCTACGCTCGTTGAACTCCCTGACGGCAGCATCAAGGTAGTCACTGCTTTTAGCCGCCTTACCGGATATTCGCCAATTCTTTTGGCCGGAATGACACCCACCACCGTAGACCCGGACATTGTTGCCGCAGCCGCCAACGCGGGCTTCTGGGCCGAACTGGCTGGCGGTGGCCAATATTCCGAAGAAGTGTTCGCAAAGAACCGCGATGGCCTGGTTGCACAACTCAATCCGGGTCGCGCCGCACAATTCAACTCAATGTTCTTTGACCGCTACATGTGGAACCTGCAATTCGGCGTCCAGCGGATTGTGTCTCGTTCCCGTGCGGCAGGCACCGCAATTAATGGCGTGACTATTTCAGCAGGTATCCCTGAGCTGGAGGAAGCCAACGAACTCATCGCGCAACTCCACGAGGATGGGTTCCCGTACATCAGTTTCAAACCCGGAACTGTTGCACAAATCCGTTCGGTCCTCACGATTGCGCGGGAAAACCCAGAAACAACCATCATTATGCAGGTGGAGGACGGACACGCGGGTGGCCACCACTCGTGGGTCAACCTCGAAGACCTCCTCCTGGCAACCTATGCGGAAATCCGCCGCGAACCGAATGTCGTCGTGTGCGTTGGTGGCGGCATTGGCACCCCAGAAAAAGCCGCGGAATATATCACCGGCTCCTGGTCCTCCAAGTACCACGTGCCAGCAATGCCAGTGGACGGCATCCTGGTAGGCACCGCCGCCATGACCACCAAGGAAGCAAAGACTTCACCTCAGGTAAAGCAACTCCTCAAAGACACCCCTGGCATTTCGGATGGTTGGGTTGGTCGTGGCGAATCCAAGGGCGGCGTCACATCCGGACTTTCGCACCTGCATGCGGATATGTATGAGGTGGATAATGCCTCCGCGGCCTGCTCTCGCCTGATTTCCTCCATCGAACCAAGCGATGAGGCGATGGCCGCTCGCAAGGATGAGATCATTGCGGCACTGAACAAGACAGCGAAACCGTATTTCGGCGAAGTTCAGGACATGACCTATGCGGAGTGGGTTGAGCGTTTCGTGGAGCTCGCTTACCCGTGGACCGACCCAACGTGGCCCGATCGTTTCTTCGATTTGCTGCACCGGATTGAGGCCCGTCTCGCACCGGAAGATCACGGACAGATTGAAACTCTGTTCGCAACCATTGATGACGCCCAGGACGGACCCGCGGCCGTCGAAAAGCTACTCGAAGCATATCCGCAGGCGCGCGAGCTCAAGGTAGGTGCCCGCGACGCTGCGTGGTTTATTGGTTTGAACCGCAAGCACCACAAACCCATGCCGTGGGTACCGGCCATTGATGCCGACCTCGCACGTTGGTGGGGCCTGGATACGCTGTGGCAATCGCAGGATGAACGCTACCCTGCTGACGCTGTCCGCGTAATCCCCGGGCCGGTTTCTGTTGCGGGTATCGATCGTATCGATGAACCTGTCGCGGAACTCTTAACCCGCTTCGAAGAGGCCTGCGCGGACGCTCTCGATCACACCCCAGTGAAGGTATTCGCACGTCTCGGCGAGGTTAAGAGCGGCGAGGCACTCCTGCGTACCGCACCTCATATTGTTTGGCACGGGCATTTGATTGATAACCCGGCGTTTGCGATGTCTCCAGATGCTGCGGAAATCATTAAACCCGAAGAAGGCAGCGATGTCTGGACCATTCGCATCCATGCGGATTCAGTATGGGACGAACTCGAAGGTGAAAAGCCATATGTGGTTACCCAGGTGGATATCCCCGTCACCCTGAATGCAGAGACGGCTACCGGGGCGTCGCCAGTTGTTGACCATGACGCCCTCCCTGACGCTGTATACGGACTGCTTGCCGCAGTCGCCGGTGTCGGCTCAACCTCCGCGGCGGGCGATGAAATTAGCGCACTGCCGGAAGTCGAACCTAAGGACGGAACGGCGTTCGGCGTCGAGCGTGATTCATTCACGTTCCCGGCCGACCTGCTCACCCAGCACACCGCCGTGACCGGCGCAGGCATTCCCGCAGGTGATACCCCTCTCAATAAGGGCACAGCAGATGCCCTCGTGGGGCCATGTTGGCCAGCAATCTATGCGGCACTCGGGTCCGCCTACTTGCCGGACGGCTACCCGGTGATCGAAGGTTTGCTCAATGCCGTTCACCTCGATCACTGTGTCGAACTTCTTGTTCCGCTTGAGGAACTCGCCGATGGCCGCACCATCGAAGTAGAAGCTGAAGCAGCCCCGTTGGAGGAGTCCGCTTCCGGCCGCATTGTTACCGTGAATCTCACCCTCACCTGCGAGGACAAGGTTGTAGCTCGCATGGTTGAACGGTTTGCGGTACGTGGCCGTGTGACCAGCGCGCAACCGCCGTCGGCCGCACCGAATTGGGGCGGCAAGGATGTTGAGATTGTGGATACCCCACGCCACTTCCTCCGCCAGGCTGTGGTGACTGCGCCGGCGGATATGACCCCGTTCGCCATGGTTTCTGGCGACTATAACCCGATTCACACCTCCACCAATGCAGCGCAGCTTGTGGGTTTGCAGGCTCCGCTCGTCCACGGTATGTGGCTTTCCGCAACCGCGCAGCACCTCGCCAGCGCCGGCGCCCGCCTGGTCAGCTGGACCTACTCAATGTATGGCATGGTGCAGCTTCTCGACGCCGTGGAAATCACCGTTGAGCGCATCGGTCGCTCCGCCCACGGGGCACTGTCCGCAGTGGAAGTCACCTGCCGTATCGATGGCAATGTGGTTTCCCGTGGACAGGCGATTCTTGCACCACCGACAACTGCCTATATTTACCCAGGCCAGGGCATTCAATCGCCCGGGATGGCCGCTGGCGATCGGGCTGCTTCTGCTGCCGCTCGACGCGTGTGGGAACGTGCAGACGCCCACACCAAAGCCAATCTCGGCTTCTCAATTGTCCAGGTTGTGGACGAAAATCCGACCGAATTACGGGTCGGCGAAACCGTCTTCCGCCATCCAAAGGGCGTGCTGTATCTCACGCAATTCACCCAAGTGGCATTGGCCGTGGTGGCCTATGGGCAAACCGAACGCCTGCGTGAGACTGGCACTATTGTCCCCGGTTCGTTGTATGCGGGCCACTCCCTCGGCGAGTACACAGCGCTGGCATCATTGGCAAATATCTTTGATCTGGAAGCGGTCATCGATATTGTGTTCTCCCGCGGTTCCGCCATGCACTCCCTGGTCGAGCGTGACTCCGCTGGGCGTTCCAACTATCACCTCGGCGCCCTCCGCCCGAATATGTTCGGCCTGGACGATTCCCAGGTGGTGGATTACGTGGCTGGCGTAGCAGAGGAATCCGGCGAGTTCCTGGAAATTGTGAACTTCAACGTGGCTGGGCAGCAATACGCTGTTGCGGGTACCGTCGCTGGTTTGAAGGCATTGGCTGCCGACGCCCATGCTCGCGGCGGCGAACGTGCATACGTCCAGATCCCAGGTATCGACGTGCCATTCCACTCTCGAGTCTTGCGTCCTGGTGTGCCAGCGTTCGCGGCAAAACTTGATGAATTGTTGCCGCAGGAATTGGATATCCCGGCGCTGCTCGGCCGGTATGTTCCGAACCTTGTCGCACGGCCATTTGCCCTGACCCAGGAATTCGCCGAAGCCATCTGCGACGTCGTTCCTTCCGAACCATTGCGCGAACTGCTAGATAGTGGCGAGTTTGAAAAACAAGATGATTCCGCGCTCGCCCGACTGCTGATGATCGAACTTCTGAGCTGGCAGTTCGCATCACCGGTGCGGTGGATCGAAACCCAAGACCTGCTAATCAATGAAGCGAAGGTCGAACACATTGTTGAAGTTGGTTTGGCTTCCGCACCGACCCTGGCAAACCTCGCGGAACGCACATTGGCACTTCCAGAAAATGCTGGCGCCAAGGTCCGCGTGCTAAATGTCGAACGTGATGCCGATGCCGTAAATCTTGCGGACCCCAAGTCTGCCCCGGCACCAGAGGTCGAGGAAGAGGAAGCACCCGCGGAAACTGCGGCACCTACTCCTGAACCAGCTGCGGCTGCTCCGGAACCTGCTGTCGCTCCAACTCCTGCCCCCGCGACCAGCACTGGTGGCGCACAAGCTGGCGAACTTCCGTTCACAGCTTCGGATGCCATTATGTTCCTGTTTGCGGTGCAAAATAAGGTCCGCTTGGATCAGATTACCGGCACGGACACCACCGAAACGCTGACCAATGGCGTCTCGTCTCGACGCAATCAGCTCCTCATGGATATGTCTGCTGAGCTGGGCGTTCCAACCATCGACGGCGCCGCCGAAGCGGACGTCAATACCTTGAAGTCCCGCGTGGCCACGGCCGCACCTGGTTACCAAGCCTTCGGCCCCGTGCTTACCGAGGTAGTGCGCGGGAAGCTCCGCACACTGACGGGCGCGGCGTCGCAAAAGCCTTCGTATGTTGGGGAGCGCGTCACCGGACCGTGGGGGCTGCCGCAGTCGTGGGTCGCACACGTGGAGGCTGAGCTCGTCCTGGGAACCCGCGAAGGCGAGTCCGTACGCGGCGGCGATGCGGGCACCCTGCCATCCGATAACCCCAGCTCACGCGCCGCTCTCGATGCTCTTATCGACGCCGCGATCACCAATATTGCCAACCAGCACGGCGTCTCCGTCTCCTTGGGTGGCGGCGGAGAAGCATCCGGTGGCGGGGTCGTGGATTCTGCGGCGCTCGATGCCTACGCGGATACCGTGACCGGCCCAGATGGCGTGCTTGCTGGAATGGCCCGCACGATTCTGAATCAACTCGGCCTGGAAGCACCCGCACCTGAGGCCACGGGCGGTGTGGACACCGCGCTGGTGGAAGCCGTCGAGGCGGAACTTGGCCCGCAGTGGCTAAAGCTCGTCACCCCGAGCTTCGATGAACAACGCGCCGTTTTGTTCGACGACCGTTGGGCCAGTGCACGCGAGGACCTAGCTCGTCTGGCCAATGGGGCCGAGATCCCCGTCGAACGCTTTGTCGGAACCGGTGATGTTGTGGCCCAGCAAGCCGCTTGGTGGGCAGCGCACAGCGACCACGGCGATGTCTTAGAACAGGTGGCGGAACTGGCTACCCAACATGCCGACGAGCCCTGGGCAGACGACATTGCGCTGGTCACCGGCGCGGCCCCTGGCTCCATCGCAAGTGCCATTGTGGAGAAACTCCTCTCCGGCGGCGCAACGGTCATTATGACTGCTTCCCGCGTGGATGATGCCCGCAAGGAATACGCCCGCAAGCTCTATGCGGAGAATGCGTCACCAAACGCCAAACTGTGGATCATCCCGGCGAATATGTCCTCCTACCGGGACATCGATGCCCTGATCCAATGGATTGGCGCGGAGCAGAAAGTCACCGTGGGCAAAGACGTGCAGATCACCAAGCCTGCGCTCGTACCGACGTTGGTATTCCCATTCGCCGCGCCACGCGTCTCCGGCAGCCTCGCGGACGCTGGCCCCAATGCTGAGAACCAAGCTCGACTCCTCCTCTGGAGCGTGGAACGCACCATCGCTGGGGTGGCCGAACTGGCTGCCCGCGGCCGAGGATCACGCGCACATATCTTGCTGCCCGGCTCCCCGAACCGAGGTGTCTTCGGTGGCGACGGCGCATACGGCGAAGTCAAAGCCGCATTCGACGCCATCCTGGCGAAGTGGCATGCAGAACAAGGCTGGCCAAGTTCCGTCACGCTGGCCCAGGCCCGCATCGGCTGGGTTGCTGGCACCAACCTTATGGGTGGCAATGATCCGCTCGTGCCGCTGGTCCGTAAGCATGGCATCCATGTGTACACACCGGATGAAATCTCCACCGAGCTGCTTGGTCTGTGCACCCCAGAAGCCCGCGAACAAGCTTCCGAATCCCCAATCGATGCGGACTTTACCGGCGGACTCGCCGACGCAAAGGTGTCGTTGCCGGAATTGGCGGCGTCGCTGGACAGGACGTCGGAAAGCGTTGTGGAGGAGGAACAATCCGCAACCATTGCCGCGCTGCCGTCGCTGGACGTGCCCGTGCAGGCGGGTGGCATTGAGCTGGGCGACGTGACCACGCCGCTGGAAGACATGGTGGTAATTGTGGGCCTGGGCGAAGTGTCCTCGTGGGGCTCGCGCCGCACCCGCACCCTCGCAGAATATGGAATCAAACGCGATGGCGATGTTGACCTCACCGCCGCCGGCGTACTGGAACTCGCATGGATGACCGGCCTGGTGCAGTGGAACGACGACCCAACCCCGGGCTGGTACGACGCTTCCGGTGCCGCGGTCGCCGAGGAAGATATCTACGATCGCTTCCGCGATGAAGTGGTTGCTCGCGCAGGTATCCGCCGCTTCGTAGACGACTACACATTAGTGAACGAAGGTTCTATCGATGTGGCTACTGTCTACCTCGATCGCGACATCACCTTCGTGGTACCCACCGAAGCCGAAGCCCAAGACTATTTGGATGCCGACCCCGCAACCACCAGCATCAACCCCACCGAAGACGGCGAATGGGAAGTACACAAGAAGCGTGGCGCTACGGCCCGTGTGCCACGTCGTGCAGCGTTGTCCCGCGTGGTCGGCGGCCAAATGCCCACCGATTTCGACCCCGCGAAGTGGGGCATCCCAGGCACCATGATCGAAGGCTTGGACCGCATTGCGGTATGGAACCTGGTCACCGCCGTGGATGCATTCTTAAGCGCTGGCTTCAGCCCGGCCGAACTGTTGCGCGCCGTGCATCCGGCCGACGTGTCCTCCACGCAGGGCACTGGCATCGGCGGGATGGAATCCCTGCATAAGGTGTTTGTGACGCGCTTCCTCGGCGAGGAGCGACCCAGCGATATCCTGCAGGAAGCCCTACCGAACGTAGTTGCGGCACACGTGATGCAATCCTTGGTCGGCGGCTATGGACAAATGATCCACCCCGTTGCCGCCTGCGCCACCGCCGCCGTTTCCTTGGAAGAAGGCGTTGACAAGATCCGCTTGGGCAAGGCTGATTTCGTGGTCACCGGCGGCATCGACGACATCTCCGTGGAGTCCCTCACCGGCTTCGGCGATATGAACGCCACCGCTGAGTCCGCCGCCCTGGCCGCAAAGGGCATCAACGAGCGCTTCTACTCCCGCGCCAACGACCGTCGCCGTGGCGGGTTCGTCGAGGCTGAAGGTGGTGGCACCGTCCTGATCGCGCGTGGCGACGTCGCGGCCCGCCTCGGATTGCCGGTCTACGGCGTAGTAGCACACGCCCAGTCCTATGCAGACGGAATGCACACGTCCATCCCAGCCCCTGGGCTTGGTGCCTTGGCAGCCGGACGCGGTGGCACCAATTCCGTGCTGGCCCGTTCCCTGGCCGGTTTGGGTCTCACCCCAAATGACGTGCGCGTATTAAGCAAGCACGACACCTCCACCAACGCCAACGACCCCAACGAGTCCGAGTTGCACACCCGACTCTGGCGCGCCCTGGGCCGTGACGCCGCGAACCCCCTGTTTGTGATCTCCCAAAAGTCCTTGACCGGACATGCGAAGGGTGGCGCCGCTCTCTTCCAGATCGCTGGCCTTTGCCACGTGATGTCCTCCGGCGACCTACCCCAGAACGCCGCCCTGGACTGCGTGGATCCTTTGATCCAGCCGCTGGCCGAACCATTGGTCTGGCTCCGCGCACCACTTTCCTTGGGTGCCGGAAACGTGAAAGCCGGTGTGCTTACCTCCCTGGGCTTTGGCCACGTGGCTGCCGTAGTGGTTCTGGCACATCCTGGTGTGTTCGAAGCCGCGTTGGAAGCCGCTGGTTACGACGTGGACGAATGGCGCAAGCAGGCGAACACTAGGTTGGCCGCCGGCGCCCGCCGGTTGGAGGCCGGCATGGTTGGCCAGGTAGACCTCTTCACAGTGATTGATGGCCGCCGCTTCCCTGCTGTTGGACCCCATGAGGCAGAAATCGCATTGTTGCTGGACCCTGACGCCCGCCTGGGCGAGGACGGAGTGTATCCGGCAGCTAAGTAATGCCAAAAGTGCGCTAGGTGTTGTGGCCTGGCGCACTTTTTTGGGACTAGCTTCCCGAACAGTGAAAAGTTGTCACAGATTCCATTTTTTCCGCCAAATTTATGGAATTTGTGACAAGAAATTAGATAGCGCACAAGGATTCACCTGCAATCTGTCACAGATTCCATTTTTTCCGCCGAATTTATGGAATTTGTGACAAGAAATTAGATAGCGCACAAGGATTCACCTGCAATCTGTCACAGATTCCATTTTTTCCGCCGAATTTATGGAATTTGTGACAAAATAGGGCCTTTTTCGTCGCAGATTCCATAAAATTCGGGATTTTTATGGAATTTGTGACAGATGCCTGGTCAAAGGTAGCGTGCAACACAAAATCCTGTCACAGATTCCATTTTTTCGGCCGATTTTATGGAATATGTGACGTTATCTATTTATAAGTTAATGGATCCGCTTACTTTCTGCTTTAAACGCCAATACGCGGCACCCGAAAACACTTGTTTAGCCGAAAAGCCCCACACAACGTAACCAGCCGCCACCAACGCATCTAATCGTTCCGCCGCCTCGGCAACCCTGAACTGTTGTTCGTCTTCTGTTTCGCCGAATTTTCCGACCCCGGAAATTTCAATGAAGATATTAGTGTTGCGGATCTGGAAGTCAGGTCGCCGGAGTTTGCCATGGGCATCAACAACTGTGACCTGGGGAATCACTTTGATGTCATCGTCTTTGCGAATTTGCGCAAGAAAATATGCCTCTGCCGCAGATTCAACTGCGCCATCGACCAGCCGGAGGACCCACTGAAATTCCGGAGATTCTTGGGCCACCTCCGACAACTCCTCCATCGAACAAAGATCATGATGGAGCGCACAACAGACAGCCATGAAACACGATTCGAAACTTTGATTGCACAGAAGGTCCAGCGCTGTCACGGGAATAGTGGTTGCTTTCGCAAATTTTCCCTGCGACCAGCGCTCCGTAGATATTCGCCCAGGTAGCCGCACTCCGACCTCAGGATAGTCTTTTTGACACTGGTCAAGATAGTATTCGACCGGGTCAGATTTGCTTGCCACCGACCATAAGTTCCAAACCGCCGCCGCGGAGGGACCGGCTAGGATTCGAACGCCACTGGCACCCACAGCCAAGCACCGAGCACGGTATTGTTCCCAAGGCGCCAGGCTTTCAAAGAACTCCCGGCCGATGATCACCCCGGCAATTAAGGGCATATGTGTTCCTGCTTCTACCCCACGGTAAATCCTCCGACGTGCCGTTGGGTCGAGTTCTTTTGTGATGATGAGCTGTTGAGATAATTGATCAATCCCCCTTGACATGTACTCAGAGTATCATTCTGGCTTCAAAATTATTCGTAGCTAGCCCTGTTCGGGGATACACCTCCGCGTTTGGTGCCACGCAGGCCGCGGGGCGTCGATACGCTGGCGAAATGACATATGTCATCGAATGAAGGTGTGATTTTCACGGGCACATTCCTGATTTTTATTACTTCTCGACGGCGCGCACGCCCGGCACGCTTACAAGCATGGAGTTTGCACACAACAGCGAAGTAATTTGCGCCGAAAACCTGCGCAGAACTTCGCGCAGGCAATCCGGACTATCGCGGCGGGAAAGCGCTACACCGACCCCGAACTCGCGGCATTGACCATTGTTGCGGGCGAATCACCATTGACGGAGAGGGAAACGGAAGTGATCGAAGCCGCTGGCCGAGGCGGTTCTGTTGAGGAAATCGCCGCAGCAACGCATCTGGCGGTGGGCACTACAAGGAATTATTTATCGTCGGCAATCAGCAAACTCGGGGCACAAAACAGATTCGACGCCTACCTCCGCGCCCGTGAAGCTGGGTGGATGTAGTAGCTGGAGGGACGTCGAGAAGCATTACCAGTAGTTGCCGCTAAGAATATCTTTGATTTGAGGACGGACATCGAACCAGTACACACCCACGAGCACAACACCCACCCAGCTCAGGAACGGCACATACGTAATAATAGCCGCGGATGACGCGAGCAGCATGCCCACCCACGCAAATTTGGGGTAGCGGTCTGCGGCGGTGAAGGCGTCCTCGCGCGTGGTGACAGCCATAATCGCACCAATGACACCCGCCACCGCAATAGACAAATAAATCAACTTCAACATCGTGCTGAACACAACGCCAATTATCGCTAATGACACTTGGTGACCTCTCTAAACTCCAAATAGTGCGTGGCTCACAGCGTAAATCGCCAACCCAGCGAGCGCACCGACAACAGTACCGTTCAAACGTATATATTGCAGATCCTTGCCAACCATAAGTTCGATTTTCTCGCCAGCTTCGTTGGCATCCCAGCGCTGCACGGTCTCCGAAATAATCGACGTAATCTCATCCGCATAGTTATCGGCGAGGAAGGCGGCAGCACCGGTGACGCGACGGTCAAGGCTTTCACGCAGCGCGGCGTCGTCAGTCAAATTCCTACCCCACGTCTGCGCGAGCTGCACAATCTTCCGGCGCAACACCGAATCAGGGTTCTCCGCCGCCTCCACCAACGAAGCGCTTGCCGACGCCCAGATCACCGCCGCAGCATTCTGAACCGGCGTCGAGCCCATCACCTCCTGCTTCCAACCCTCGACCCGTTGTTGCATCAGTGGATCGAACTGAAGATCATGTGCCAGCTGGGAAATAAACCTTCGAATCGCATTCCGCGCCTCGTGGTTTTTATTCTGCGAAACCGCCGCCGTCCACTGGGTCAGCTCCCGATACACCTTATCCCCCACAACCTCCTGCAAAATCTTCGGAGCCCACGCCGGACGACGCTCATCCAACACCCGAATAATAAAATCCTCCGAATCCACCGCCTTCTTATGCATCCAGCGGACAACCTCATCCACCATCGGCTCCGTCTTACCCTCCGCAATCAACTGGTCAAGCAGCCGACCAGCAGGCGGCGCCCAATCAGGCTCCGCAAGCTTTTGGATCAACGCACTATTGATTACAGCCTCGGCATCCTTCGGGTCCAGGGCACGCACAATATTCGCTGTTAACTTGCCCGCCTCTGAGGAAAGGCGTTCTGCGTTCTCCTCCTGCACCAGCCACTCGCCAAGGCGCTGCGGAATCCCAGCGGCGCGCACCTTTTGCGTAATGAGCTCGGCATTGAGGAAATTCTCCCCCACGAAGCCGCCTAACGACTCCCCAATCTGGTCCTTCTTGTTCTTCACAATGGCAGTGTGCGGAATCGGAATCCCCAGCGGATGGCGGAACAACGCCGTCACCGCAAACCAGTCCGCCAGGCCGCCGACCATTCCGGCCTCCGCCGCTGCACGGACATAGCCAATCCACACGGCATCGTTGTGCAACTCCAGCCAACGACACCCCAAGTACACCGCCGCAGCAAAAAACAACAGCCCCGTGGCCAACGCCTTATAACGCTTCAACGAGCGACGCCGCTCCGCCTCCACTTCAGGACTCGGCCCAGGGACCGCCAAAGGTTCAGTCATGTACCCATTATGTACACATCGCGCCACCGTTGGCGGGTAGGGTGCACGCCGGCGAGGCAGAAACAGCAGGCTACGTGGGGCGCGGCGCCAAAAAGCTAGGTGCGCGGGCGATGGGCTGAGATGATTCCATAATCAATGTCGCTTTTTACACCATGTTGTGCCCAATTGGTGTATTTGGCGACAAAACTTTAACTTCAGAGCGGGTTTGATGTCGCTTTTTACACCAATTGTCCACAAGATGGTGTTTCTGGCGACAAAACCCAGGTAATGAATTGTACGCAATTCAAGTTAGCAGGTGGGCGCGCGCACCAGTGACCTTGATGCACCAGGCGGGAAGGGTTGCGGCGTCGAGAAGCCAGGGTGTGAACATGGAACCTTGATCCATAAATAGCGCAGCTTTTACGCCGGTTGGGCACGGCATCAAGTCCAGCAACAACCCCGAGGTCAATGGTAGCGCACAACCTAAGTGCTTGCGGCAGGAGCGGTGATTCAGCGGGGAGGCGGCGATGTTACTGGAGTTTCTGTAAGACCGCAGGGGTCCCCAACTGTACGAGCGCGAGCCTCTTAAGCACAAATGATTCATAGGGGTGCACCGCTGCACGGTCGACTGCTGTCACCGAATCCCAGGCGTCGCCGGAGTCAATCCATGAGTGTTCACTCGGCGGAATCATGGTTGATTCTTTCGAAACTCCATTCAGTTGGTGCGCTATGTGGTTGCAATGCTTTTGCGTCCAACCGCCGTTCATTTGGGCCCAAGAAAACAACATGAATATGCATTTTTGGAGAAGGTCTTCCTCGCTTAGCAGCGGTTTACCGCAGGATATTGATGCCCAAACTAAATCCTCCAGAGTTGCGGATTCCGTGTCTAATAGGCAGTTCTCTTTAGGCGCCCAAATTGGGATATAAAGGGCACCATCTTTCACTAAATCTGGCGAGGGGGTCGCTCTAGGTTCGGGTTCTCGGAAAATTTTGACACTGTCGCCGTTGGCTATTTCCAGGAATGCATCGCAGCTCAACTGAGGGCGCCGGCTGAAAGGAGCTATGCGAAGATCCCATCCGTCGCCGTAGGTATCAAATGGAAAGTCTGTAACCCCCGCTTGGTGGGCCAGGCATGCTTGAAAAAGAACGAGTCCCTTGCCGACAACGTAGGCATCATGGATCTGCCGAAACACCAGCGGCCAGACCGCAGACAATGGCGGCAACGGAGCAAATGCGCTGGCCAGGACTTTCACATCCGCCAGCTTCTCAGACAGTGGAACTTCCGGGTTGATCCAGGTGCCAAAGTCTGCAACCTGTTCATCGCCTTTATACACTTCACAGTGCAAATGAACGATGTACGGCAGCCCTTCATGCCAAATAGCATCAAATACAATCACGGCAACTTTATCTTTACCCATAGCCACACCAGCCTCATTTGAATTATAGAGTGCATAAAACAAGGTTATGCTTGGCATTCTATCTCAAATGAAGGTGAACTACGCCTTATTACTTGTCCAAAATTATATCGCAAAAAACAGAGGGATTACTTTCTCAGCAACGCCAACCCACTGAAAACCGCGACCGAACACGGCGTCGATAAGCAAAACAAAGCCGCCGCCCCATAACACAGCGAGTGCATCATGAGACGGCGACTTTGCGGAGGTGCCGGGTCCAGTCGTGAGACGTTGAACCTGACCGTTAGGGCGCAACCCAAGGAGCCATATCAGACCCCTTGGGTAGCGTTGCCCCTCGTCTTAGTGTTTGCGGCCAGTTGCGGCCACATATGCGCGGTAATGACGACGACCATAGTGAATCAGGCCGAATCCAAGGACCAGGAACACAACCGTCATCACAATACCGAGGGTTGTGAAGAAACTAGCGTTTTCCTGAGTACCCATGGACTGAGTTGCCAGACCAAAGATAAGCGTGCCAATACCAGCCACGGCTGCGAGGACAATGCCCATGCCAATCCAGGTGGAGCTGCGAAGCAGCGAGGAGTGCTGGGAGTCCAGGCTGGAAGGGACGTAGCCGTCAATATAGTGCGGCTCGCCTTCGAACACGCGGAAGGTTTGATCTTCCCGTGCGGGCAATGCATTTGCGTCAGACATGCTGATCGTGCCTTTCGTATTAAACCATAGCGTTAGCTATAGCTTAGTTGTCCTTCGCGGAGAAAGCCGCACGGGCCCGCTCCTTGTTAATTGCGGCAACCGCAGTTAGGGGGATACCAGCCGGGCAAACGTCAGCGCATTCACCAAAGAGGGAGCAAGGTCCGAAATTGGTTTCCACTTCGTCGACCATCTTGCGGGCACGCTTGCCGCGCTCTTCCTTGCCCAGAGGCATCAGGGAGAGGTGAACAAGCTTTGCACCAGTAAACAAGTGCGCAGCGCCATTCGGGCAGGCAGCTACACATGCGCCACAACCAATGCAGGCAGCGTGGTCGAGTGCCAGTTCGGCTGTCTGGTGGTTCATGTGCAGGGTGTCTGCATCAGGGGCGGTACCAGCGTTGATGGAGACGTAGCCGCCCTGTTGCATAACGCGGTCAAGAGCGGAGCGGTCGATGATCATGTCCTTGATGACCGGGTATGCAGCAGAGCGCATGGGCTCGATCTTCAGGGTGTCACCGTCGTTGTAGTTGACGAGGCGCTGCTGGCAGGAGGGCTTGTTTTGCTCAGGGCCGTGAGGGCGGCCATTCACGTTCAAGCCACAGGTGCCGCAGATGCCTTCGCGGCAGTCGGATGCAAAGGCGAATGGCTCTTTGCCGGATTCGATCAGGCCTTCGTTGACGTGGTCCAGGAGTTCGAGGATCGACATCTGTGCGACAGCATCATCCACGTCGATGCTCTCGAAGTGTCCCTCGGTGGTGGGTCCGGCCTGACGCCAGATCTCAAGATGCAGTTTCATTACTTGTAGTTCCTTGTCTGCAGCGGGATCGCTTCGAAGTAGAGCGGTTCTGCGTGGCGGATGAACTTGTTTTCACCGTTTGGCTCCCAGGCGGAGACGAAGCACCAGTTTTCGTCATCGCGCTCGGCTTCACCTTCTTCGGAGAGGTGGTCGTCACGGAAGTGAGCGCCACAGGACTCGTCGCGGTCGAGGGCGTCGACACACATGAGTTCACCGAGTTCGATGTAGTCGGCTACGCGGTTGGCGTATTCAAGAACTTGGTTCATCTCGTCCTTGTCGCCGGTAATGCGCAGATCAGACCAGAAGGCCTTGCGCAGTTCACGAATCTTTTCAATGCCGGAAGCAAGATCCGTGACGTTACGGGCCACACCACAGGAGAAGTACAGGATGTCACCGAGCTGACGGTGGAAGTACTCCGGGCCATGGTTGCCGTTAATGCTCATCAGCTTGTTAATGCGAGCCTGTGCACGCTCAACAGCTGCGACAGCGGCAGGCGCATCCTCAGGGAGACGCTCAGAACCAAGCAGCGGGCCGAGGTAGTTCGGTACGGAGAACGGCAAGGTAAACCAGCCGTCAACGGAAGCGGAAAGCAAGGAGTTTGCACCGAGGCGGTTTGCGCCGTGGTAGGTCCACGATGCCTCACCGGCTGCGAACAGACCATCGATGGAGGTCATTTCGTTGAAGTCGGTCCACAGGCCACCCATGGTGAAGTGGCAGGTCGGAGCAATACGCATCGGGGTGGTGTATGGGTCCTCACCGATAGCCTCTTCATACATTTGGAAGAGGTTGGAGTAGCGCTCCTTGATGGTGTCCTTGCCCAGACGCTCGATGGAATCGCGGAAGTCCAGGTACGCGGAGTTATGCAGCGGGCCAACGCCAAGACCAGCGTTGATCTGCTGGGAGATAGCGCGGGACGCGACGTCGCGAGGCACCAGGTTACCGAAGGCCGGGTAGCGACGCTCCAAGAAGTAGTCGCGCTCGTCTTCGGGAATGGTGTTGGGATCGCGGTCGTCCTTGGGCTCCTTCGGCGACCAAATGCGGCCGTCGTTACGCAGCGACTCGGACATCAGAATCGTCTTGGACTGCCACTCAGAGTTGACGGGCAGGCCAGTCGGGTGGAACTGAATGAAGGACGGCGATGCCATGTACGCACCCTGATCGTAGGCGCGCATGATAGCGGAAGCGTTGGAGTTCTTCGCCAGCGTGGACATGTAGTACACGTTGCCGTAACCACCGGTAGCCAAAACAACAGCGTGACCAGTGTGAGCCTTGATCTCACCGGTGATGAGGTTACGCATCACCGCACCCTGGCAGACCTTCTTGCCGTCGATTTCAGAGACGATCAGATCAACCATCTCGTTGTGGGTAAAGATCTCCACAGAGCCGAGGTGAATCTGACGCTGCAGGGCGGCAGCAGCTGAAAGCTGCAGCTGCTGGCCTGTTTGGCCACGGGTGTAGTAGGTGCGGGACACCTGCACACCACCGAAGGAACGAGTAGCCAAGGTGCCACCGTATTCGCGGGCGAATGGTGCACCAATGGCATTCATGTGGTCGATAACGCGAACGGATTCGTACGCGAGACGCCAGCAGTCCACCTCGCGGCAGCGATAGTCGCCACCCTTAACGGTGTCTTTCACGTGGCGGTACGCGCCGTCGTTATCCACCTTCTTACCGCGGGCGGAGTTCACGCCACCCTGGGCGGCAATGGAGTGTGCGCGGCGAGGTGCGTCGTGATAGGTGAACGCCTTGACGTCATAGCCAAGCTCACCGAGAGCTGCAGCAGCACCGCCACCGGACAAACCAGTGCCGATCACCAAAATACGGAACTTACGACGGTTCAGTGGAGAGACCAGGTTGTAGTGGTCCTTTTGCCACTCCCACGCATCTTTCGTGGGGACGCCCTTCGGGGCGTTATCGTCCAGGACGCGACCAATGGTCACGCCTTCAACAACAGAAGCCGGAGCTTTAAAGTCGGGCTGGACAACTGCTTCAGAGTGAGTGCTCATAGATTTCTCCTAGCCAATCCAGCCGAGGGCGATGGACAGGGGGATTGTGATATTGCCGACCATCACAGCGGCCGGGACCAGGTAAGAAACGAACAGCAGGACAGCCCGCCAACGCTTACCAGTGATACCGAGGTCGCTCACCGCGACCCAAATGCCGTGCGAAAGGTGCACGAAGAGGACAAGCATTGCAACGATGTAGAAGATCGCCACTGGCCAACGGCTAAAGCTGGCGACCATATTTGCGTACACCGCACCGTGCTCGAAGGCTGCTGGCGCTGCAGGGGCAACACCCAGAGTCAGGTCCAGGATGTGGAACAGGATGAACAGCAGCAATACCAGGCCGGTGACCAGCATAGAGCGGGTGGCAAAGCTGTTCAGGCCGCCCACCAAATTGGTCCGGCGGAACTTACCACGCGATTGGTGAGCACGGCCAGTAATGGCAAACGCACCGTAAACGTGGAGAATCAGAGAAACGAGCAGCACAATGCGGAAGATCCACAGAACGCCTTCGCGTGGAACCAGTGGTTCACCTACTGTGCGGAGAAACTCGCCGTATTCATCGATGTGATGAACACCATCATGCATTGGCATGAAGATTTTTAAGTTACCGATCATATGAACCAATACGAAGCCACCGAAAATCAGTCCGGTGACAGCCATGGTCAGCTTCAAAGCCCAGGTCGGGAACTTAGGCCGCTCACGTAGCGGCTTTTCTGTAATCTTGCCGTGCGCGAGTGCGTCACGGTCATCATATTTAACAGTCATGGCACCTCCAGTGTCGTACTTACCTTACGACCTTGTGAGCTGGCCTTTCCACCTGACCAACGTTCGTGTGGCACACGTCACATCAAAGAATTGCGCCGGTCAGGCGCGGTTTAGGGTAGGCTCACCTCTTTGTGCGAACTTATCGACGTCTCGCACACGCCCGCGACTTGCACAATCGGCGTGACGCTTCAATAAACGAACACTTTCGTTGCGAAAAAACGGGGGCAAAAGCAGACCGGAAGCCCTGCCCCCATCTGGATTCATCCAAAGGGTTGATACCCCCTCAAACTTGTCGCTTCAAGCCTTCAAAATCTCCGCAAAAATGCCCCACCAATCGCTCCATGCCAATCGTATTAAATCACTACTCCCGCAGGATACAGCCGGGTTCTTTGCAGACTCACACAGATTCACAAGTGAAGCCGTTAAGAATGCAACAATGTTTACCTGCAGGCTATAGTTTTCGACATGGGAAAGACCTACGTCGGCTCTCGACTCCGGCAGCTGCGCCGCGAACGCGATCTAAGCCAGGCATCACTTGCAGCCACCCTCGGGCTTTCTGCAAGCTACGTCAATCAAATCGAACACGACGTTCGACCGCTCACCGTGCCAGTGCTGCTGCGCATCACCGAAGCCTTCGGGGTTGACGCCACATTCTTCTCCCGAGACGACGATTCCCGCCTCCTCGCCGAAGTCCAAGACGTAGTCCTAGACAAAGAGATCTGCCCCACCACTGTGGAGCTTCAGGAGATCTCCGAGATGGTCTATAACCACCCAACTCTGGCGCGGGCCATGGTGGATATGCATCGTCGATACCGCAATGTGCGCGACAAACTTTCCCTCGCAACCGATACCCGCCATTCGCCTACACCCGACGCCCCAAGCTCAAGTGCGCAGGCCCTGGCCATGCCGCACGAGGAAGTGCGTGACTTTTTCTACGCCCGCCAAAATTATTTGAGCGAGCTCGATACGGTCGCCGAGGACCTCGCGGAAACAATGATGCTCGGCCCCTATGACATCCGCGCAACCGAAGATGCCATTACTCAACGCTTACAGCGACACGGAGTGACCCTTGCGCAATCACGTTCGATTGATGGCACGCTACATCACTACAATCCGGCCACACGTACGCTTACGTTGAGCACCCGATTGAGTCCCGGGCAAAAAGCCTTCCGCATGGCCGCCGAACTCAGCTATCTCGAAGCTGGCGACCTCATGGAATCCACACTGAACGAAACTACGTTCACATCAGAAGAGTCCCGGACGCTCGCGCTCCGGGGCCTCGCCTCCTACTATGCAGCAGCGCTGATGCTGCCCTACCAGCAGTTTCACACGGCGTCGGAAAGCAGCCGTTACGATATCGAATTTCTGTCTCAAATCTTTGGCGTCGGGTATGAGACCATCTGCCACCGTCTTTCCACTCTCCAGCGGCCAAACCTCCGCGGCATCCCCTTCACGTTCGTGCGCGTGGACCGTGCGGGCAATATGTCGAAACGGCAGTCCGCGACCGGCTTCCATTTCACACACTCTGGCGGAACCTGTCCCCTGTGGAACGTCTATGAAACGTTTACCAACCCCGGGCAAATCATGCGCCAGATGACACAAATGCCGGATGGCCGTAACTATCTGTGGATAGCCCGCACCGTACGACACCACCGCAGCCGCTACAACGAACCCGGAAAGCTCTTTGCAATCGGACTGGGGTGCGAAGCCCGGCATGCCGAACGTACGATCTATTCGCAGGGTATGGATTTGGAAAACTTCAGCGGCGCCACCCCGATTGGCGCTGGCTGCCGCGTCTGCACCCGGGACAATTGTGCACAACGCGCCTTCCCGCCAGTGCACCGCACCATCAACATCGACGCCCACCGCTCAACAATCGCCCCCTACTAACACGTCCCAACAACTGTGATCTACCGCACTTTTCTTGCGCAGTGAGCACGTAAAATATTGCACTAAGCGCGGCGTCGCAAAGCTTCTCGACGCCGCGGCCGGACCCAACACCGCTTTGACTCACCGAAAAGGGCAATCAAGTAACCTGCGTCACAATATATCCCGGTTCAGCAGGTGCTTGTCACAAAAGTACGTTGCGCACAACCGCTGACCTGCGATCTGTCACAGATTCCATTTTTTCGGCAAAATTTATGGAATTTGTGACAAAATCGGGCCTTTTTCGTCGCAGATTCCATAAAATTCGCGTTTTTTATGGAATTTGTGACAGATCGCAGGTGAATGCTTGTGCGCCATTTAATTTTCTGTCACAAATTCCATTTTTTTGGCGGATTTTATGGAATCTGTGACAACCGGCGGGCAAGTGCCCACAACCTACCCTACCCAGTGTGACCCAACGCACTTTCCCGGCAGCAAAAAGCGCACTCCAAACTCCAAACCGGGAGCAGGAGTGCGCTTTAGGTCACACTTTGACGCCGTTGGCCAAAACTAGAAGTTAATCATGTGGCCGCAGATGCCTTCGGCGGCTTCTTTCATGGCCTCGGAAAGCGTTGGGTGAGTGTGAACGTTTCGGCCAATTTCCTCCGCAGTGAGATCGAACTTCTGTGCGAGGGTGAGTTCGGGGAGAAGCTCGGAAACATTGGAGCCAACCATGTGGGCACCAAGAAGTTCGCCGAATTCTGCGTCGGCAACAATCTTGACAAAGCCAGCGGACTCGCCGAGGCCCTGGGCCTTGCCGTTGGCGGAGAACGGGAAGGTGGCTACCTTGATCTCGCGACCCTCCGCAGCTGCGATTTCGCGTGCTTTTTCTTCGGTGTAGCCGAAGGAAGCGACCTGCGGGTTGCAGAAGGTGGCGCGCGGCATCATCATGTAGTCGCCGAGTTCCATTGTTTCTGCGTTTGCAATTGTCTCTGCGGCAACGACGCCCTGAGCCTCCGCAACGTGGGCAAGCTGCAGTTTGGCCGTGACGTCGCCAATCGCGTAAATGCCTGGAACGTTAGTGCGCATGCGCTCGTCGATGTCAATGGCGCCGCGGTCGGTGAGCTTCACGCCGGTGTTCTCCAAGCCGTAGCCTTCCACACGGGGGGCGAAGCCGATGGAGATCATCACGCGATCCACAACCAGGGTCTCAGACTTGGAGCCATCCTTGGACTCCACGTCAACCTCTACTGAATTGCCGTTGTCGCGGACGTCGGTAGTCTTGTAGCCGGTCAGCAGCTTTACGCCGAGCTTACGGTATTGCTTTGCAATCTCCTTGGAAACGTCAGCGTCCTCGTTTGGCAGCACGCGATCCATGAACTCAACAATGGTCACATCCACGCCGTAGTTCGAAAGCACGTACGCAAACTCCATGCCGATGGCGCCTGCGCCAACAATCACCATCGAGTCCGGCAGGTCGCGGGAAAGGATCTGCTCCTCGAACGAAACCACATTGCCGGAAAGCTCTACGCCGGGCAGGGAACGCACGACCGAGCCGGTGGCAATAATGCAGTTATCGAACGTAATGGTCTTGCCCGCGTCTTTACCCTCAGTAATCTGAAGGGATTTCGCATCCTTGAACACGCCAAAACCATCGATTTCGGTGATTTTGTTCTTCTTCATCAGGTAGTGAACGCCCTTCACAATGCCCGAGGAGACCTTGCGGGAGCGATCATGAGCTACGCCGAAATCAAATGAAACATCCCCGGAAATACCGAAGAGCTTCGCCTCATGATTGAAAGTATGGGCGAGTTCAGCATTCTTGAGTAGCGCCTTGGACGGGATACAACCAATATTGAGGCACACGCCACCCCAATATTGCTTTTCCACCACGGCTACTTTGAGGCCAAGTTGGGAGGCGCGAATGGCAGATACGTAACCACCCGGGCCAGCACCGAGTACAACAACGTCAAAATGTTCAGTCACGGCTCCAAGAATACGTGGTGCACCTTTGTTTGTCGTCACCTTCCCCTAGCAGAACAAGAAAGCACCCCACATCAACACGTTCAACGTGCATGGGGGTGCGTAGCAGGGGGTGACCAAGTGTGATTAAAGAGCCGACCTTAACCACAAATGTGGTGCAAAACCTTAGAGCAAACGGAGAGCTGCGAGAATCCAGCTAAAACCGGAAGAACCTGCATGGGAAAGGTTGCCGAGGGCCGAGTTAATAGCAAGCTGAATTTGCTCAATAAAGTTCATTGGTTGATCTCCAATCCTTGGGGACGATTTTTGATGCTCCCAACATGGCCGGAAACATACTGCCAACTGATGTTAACGTAGATGCGCTTAAGACGGATATAGCAAATGTTACAGATCAACAATATTCGAGTGCTGCTAATTGAAAAATGAGAAGGGGAAATTATGTCCTTTGTGCGTCGTCTAGTCGCGCCTTTTACTGCACTGACCTTGGCTGCAGCCACCTTCAGCTCTATCGGTTCCGCTACTGCGGCCGAAATCACACCAGCCCAAGTTGCCGGCGACACGCCCTTGGCCACATTGAACCCAAATCCACGCACCGACATTGAGCCGCCGAAGTGGCGCGAAAAGCTCAATGGCCGCGATGACGCATACGAGCTGTGGGCGTTTTCCCCTTCGATGGAACGTGATGTCCCATTTGCTGTGATCCCCGCCCGTGACGAGAACCGCCCGATCATCTACCTGCTGAACGGCGCCGATGGCGGCGAAGGCACCGCAAACTGGATCATGCAAACGGACGTTATTGAGTTCTATCGCGAGAAGAACGTCAATGTTGTGATCCCCATGAGCGGTGAATTGTCGTATTACACGGACTGGGTTACTGAGCCTGCTCGCCTCGGCGGAAAGCAAATGTGGGAGACATTCCTCACAAAGGAGCTCCCGGGCCCCATCGAGCAGCACCTGAAAACCAGCAATAAGCGCGCGATCGTCGGCATGTCCATGACGGGCACTACCTCCCTGCTGTACGCACAACACAACCCCGGCTTTTACGACGCCGTGGGCTCCTACTCTGGCTGTGCTGGCACGTCACGCGGGGTTTCTGTGGCGTGGGTTGATGAGGTGCTCAAGCGTGGCGGCATGAACCACACACAGATGTGGGGCCCGCTAGGCACACCGCTATGGCACTATAACGACGCCCTGCTCAACGCTGATAAGCTGCGCGGCATCGAGGTGTACGTCTCGAACGGTTCTGGCATGTCTGGCGAGTATGACATGCTGTCCAATCCGCGTATCCAAAATTCCGTCCAGCAGGTTGGCGGAAAGGTCATGGGTGGCGCAATTGAGGCTGCCACCAACCAGTGCACGCATGATTTGAAGGCCAAGATGGATCAGCTCGGCATCCCTGCCGACTTTAAGTTCCGACCAACCGGCACCCACACTTGGGGGTATTGGGAGGAAGATCTCCGCACATCGTGGCCAACCTACGAACGCGCCTTTAATAAATAGGGCTTACTCCATACACCACCTCCCCGCATAGACAGCACAATCGCTGCCTGCGGGGAGGCTTATGTTCCGCCCCAACATCCCCCATGAACTGCGCTTCAAGCCTGAAGCCCTAGGTGCAGCAATTCCCTTCAGCCCCAGGAGTTTCACAAGTTAGTTATGAGACTTTTCACTCCTGAGAACGGCTAATTAGTTTTTATATTAGGTTTCTCGGGATTAGCACATTAAACCAATTATTCCAGCTGTTTCCCCGGAAACCTCGACCACAAGCGATATGAAACACTTGTTGGACGCCTAACGATATACACCCTGTACAGCGAAAACATAACCAAACATTTAAGCTCATTTCCAATAGGAGAAGCTGAATGTTTACTCACAATTTCCCACCGTTAACACGCCTGATTATCGGGTTTCGTAAGATTTTCCGCTTACGGGACAAGACATTATTTCGGCGTAATGTTAACGTAGTATGAACCGAAACCGTAGCAATGCTTGTTTAAGGCTTTGTAGTCTGAAAAGCCCCAACGCAGAAAGAAGCATCATGAACTTAGCGCGTCGTCTTGCCGCACCAATTACTGCATTAGCTTTGGCCACCGCTGCCCTGGTTTCCGCTGGAACCGCTGGCGCAGCAGAGTTGACCCCTGCTCAGGTTGCAGGAGACATCCCGCTGGCCACAATCAACCCGAATCCACGCACTGATGTTGAAGAACCACAGTGGCGTCAGAAGGTGGCCGGCCGTGACGATGTAAAAGAGATGTGGGTATTTTCCCCATCGATGCAGCGTGACGTGCCTTTCGTTGTAATTCCTGCCCATAACCCTGACCGTCCGACCATCTACCTGCTCAATGGTGCTGATGGTGGCGAGGGCATGGCCAACTGGATTATGCAGACCGATGTTGTGGACTTCTACCGCAGCAAGGATGTCAATGTTGTGATCCCGATGTCCGGCAAGTTCTCCTACTACACCGACTGGGTTGAGGAAGTTCCTTCCCTCGGCGGTAAGCAAAACTGGGAGACGTTCCTCACCAAGGAATTGCCTGGCCCAATGGAGCAGCACCTGAAGGCTAACAACAAGCGCGCGATCGTCGGTATGTCTATGACCGGCACCACCTCGTTGCTGTACGCACAGCACCAGCAGGGCTTTTACGACGCCGTGGGCTCCTTCTCCGGCTGTGCAGCCACCTCGCGCGGCACCGCTGTTTGGTACTTGGATGAGACGTTGAAGCGCGCCAACCTGAACCGCGAGCAGATGTGGGGCCCACTCGGCACCGGCATTTGGCACTACAACGATGCATTGATCAATGCTGAGAAGCTACGCGGCACCGAAGTCTATGTTTCCAATGGCTCTGGCATGTCTGGCGAATATGACATGCTCTCCAACCCACGTCTTGGCAATAACTCACTTGCTCAGGCCAACGTGAAGATTCTTGGTGGCGCTATTGAGGCCGCTACCAACCAGTGCACCCATGACCTGAAGGCGAAGATGGATCAGCTGGGTGTCCCAGGTGACTTCAAGTTCCGCCCAACTGGTACTCACTCGTGGGGCTACTGGGAAGAGGATCTCCGTACCTCCTGGCCAACCTTCGAACGCGCATTTAATCGCTAAGGCAACTTAGGTTTCGGAACGTACGCCCCGACCGCCCTGTATTGGGTGCTCGGGGCGTAAACTATTTGGGTTATGACCCCCTCCGCGTATCAGACGCCGATCCCTCCATCAGAGATCCTTGAGGAGATCGAAAATCCAAACGCCTTGGCGTGGGCTGAGCAATGTTCCCTCGATACGCAGCAACGTTTGGACCAAAAGCCGCTCCGTGCACTGCTTGAGGAACGCATCCTCGGGATCCTGGACACCGACGAGCGCATCCCCTACCCTCTCCGCCGCGGTGAACACTTGTTCAATTTCTGGCGAGACGCCGAACATCCCAAAGGGCTATGGCGTATCACCGATGCCGAAAGCTACCTCGCAGGTAACCCCAAATGGGAAATCCTGATCGATGTCGATGCGCTCGCCGAAACAGAAAATGAAAACTGGGTCTGGAAAGGTGCACATGTTCGATTCCCTGAATACGACCGCGCCCTGATACGCCTGTCACGCGGCGGCGCTGATGCGACTACTATCCGCGAATTTGACCTTACTACCAGGAGTTTCATCGACGAAGATCCCTTTATTATCCCGGAGGCTAAGTCGGATGTGAGCTGGGTAGATCAGGATACTTTGCTTGTATGTACGGATATGGGCGAAGGCTCCCTCACCGAGTCCGGTTACCCCGCACAGGTGTACAAATGGCACCGGGGGCAACCGCTGGCTCACGCGGATCTCTTTTTCGCGGGCGCGCTTGACGACGTCGCGGTTGGCGCCTGGTGCGACAATACGCCTGGGTGGAAACGCATCTTTGTTCAGCGGTCATTGGATTTTTATCGTTCGAAATACTTTATTGAGACGTTCGGCGGGCTCACCCCGATTCCAGTCCCGGAAGATTCCCAGATTGCGGTACATCACCAGTGGCTATTTGTGATGCCACGCGAAGACTATGCGGGCATACCTTCTGGTGGGCTCGCCGTTATTGAGCTGGAACATTTCTTGTCCGGGGACCGGCAATTTACCACGTTGTTCACCCCGACGGAACGTATTTCGCTGACATCGCTGCACTTTACTCGTGATTTCTTGCTCGTTTCCGTGCTTGATACGGTATCCACCAAGCTTTTGCGGTTACAGCTCGGGGAATGGTCTGCACCTGCGGTTTCCGTGCCATTACCGGAATTATCCACGGTTGGCATTCTTGGCACTTCCCCACTGCGGGACAACGAAGTGTGGTTTACCAGCAGTTCGTTTACCCAGCCCACCACACTGTATCTGGCGGATACTGGGGATATTCATTCACCGCGCGTGGTTCGGCAGGCGCCAGCACTTTTCGACGCTGGGGGGATTGAAACTCGGCAGTATTGGGCAACATCGCAGGATGGCACAAAAATCCCGTACTTTATTACGGGCAGATTTGATGCGGCGCCAGCACCAACGCTTGTCTACGCCTATGGGGGCTTTGAAGTCTCGCTGGTTCCGGGGTATTCGGCTATCCGGGGCATATGGCTAGAACGCGGTAATTTCTTTGTGCAGGCGAACCTGCGCGGCGGCGGCGAGTTCGGCCCGGCATGGCATAGTACGGTCGTCAAACATAACCGCGAAAAGATTTTCGAAGACCATCGGGCGGTACTCGATGACCTTGTGGCTCGGGGTTTCACCACCTACGAGCAGATTGGTATTCGTGGCGGCTCGAATGGTGGACTGCTTTCTGCTGTAGCACTCACCCGCTACCCGGAAACCCTGGGCGCTGTAGTTTCGCAGGTACCGCTCACTGATATGTTGCGTTTTCACACGTGGCTCGCCGGAGCGAGTTGGGTTGCGGAATATGGGAGTCCAGACGTTCCTGATGAACGCGCAACCTTGGAAGCATATTCGCCGCTGCATCATGTGGTGCAGCGCGCCGAGCGTGAATACCCACCTGTGTTGGTCACGACGTCGACACGCGACGATCGCGTACATCCGGCGCACGCGAGGTTGTTTGCGGCGGCGTTGACGGAGGCGGGGCAGCCGGTGGATTATGTTGAAAACATTGAGGGCGGGCATGCTGGCGCGGCAACGAACCGCCAAACCGCCTGGATGGAATCGATAGTATGTGCATGGCTCGTGGAACATTTGGAAGGTAAACAATGAAGCGATTGCGTTCCACCCCAATCCCTGGTGTACGGGACGAATACACCGGCATTGACTTTAACCTTGGATTTCATGTTCGGCACTACAACATAAATATCCAATACCGCATACGTTCGAATTCCCTGCAGGGCGTGGCAACGCTTAGCCTGGATAACTATCAGCCGCTGCGGCAACTCACTCTTGACCTCGTGCCCCAATTGCGGGTGAGTAAAGTGGTCGCCCAGGGCACTGCAGGCTACCGCATTGACGTCAAGCGCGTGACCCATACGCATGGAAAACTTCGCATCACGTTCTCCCAAATTATTCCGGCTGACCAGGAGTTTTCTATAAGCATTTTCTATAGTGGCAGCCCCACTGCTGTGCGAAGTGTGTGGGGAACACTTGGGTGGGAAGAACTGGAAAACGGCTCGCTTGTGGCTAGCCAGCCTAATGGTGCTCCAAGTTGGTTCCCTTGTGATGACACCCCCGACGAAAAGGCGTTCTATGACATTACGGTGACCTGCGAAAACCCCTATACTGTGGTGGCGAATGGCCAGTTGGTAAGCAAACGTCGGCATGGTTCGCGGACTACGTGGCATTATCGCGCGTCGCATCCGATGGCGAGTTACCTGGCAACTGTCCTGATCGGGGAGTTTGAACAGTTGACTTTGGCTACAAGTCCCGTCCCGGTGATCGCCTATTTGCCGCGTGGTTTGCGCCATGATTTCCAGCGGGCGTTTAAAGACCAGGTGAAGATGATCGAACTTTTTACCAGGTTGTTTGGCCCGTATCCGTTTGGCCGGTACGCGATTGTGATTACCGAAGACGAGCTGGAAATCCCGCTGGAAGCCCAGGAGCTTTCTATTTTTGGCCGCAATCACACAAATGGAAAATGGGAACGTTTGATCGCCCATGAGCTGAGCCACCAGTGGTTTGGTAATTCTCTCGGCCTGGCCCAGTGGAACGATATTTGGCTGAATGAGGGGTTTGCGTGCTATTCGGAGTGGCTGTGGTTTGAGCATTCTTCGGGGGAGTTTCCGGCCCGCCATCATTACGATATTCTGCGGCAACTGCCTAAGGATTTGCTGTTGGCGGACCCTGGCCCTAGGCATATGTTCGACGACCGCGTGTATAAACGGGGCGCTTTGACGATCCACGCCATCCGCTGTTTGCTTGGCGACGCCGCGTTCTTTGCGATGGTGCGCCGCTACGTCGCCGCCAGCCGCTACAGCGTGGTGGAACCGATCGATTTGAAACTTGCGTGCGAGGTTGCGTGTAGGGAAGCCAATGTTCCGCTAGTGAAACTGGATGCGTTGTGGAAGGCTTGGCTGTACCAGCTTGATTTGCCCCCGTTCCCCGAGGCTCGTCGATGAAGTCTTTAAGCTTGGCCACATTGTTCGCCGCCGCGTCTGGTTTTATCCTTCTCTGGGTTGCGGCCTGGGCATTGGGCCAGGAACTCACTGCTGAATTCGCAGCATATTGGGGTTTGTTCTTTGCGCTTACTGGCCTTATCGACGGCCTGATGCAGGAAACAACTCGTGCTGTGAGTGCTGCCCAGAAACATCCTCCGGGGACAGCGCGCCCGCTGAAGCTTGGCACATTGCTTGCTATTAGCACTGCCGTTCTCATTGTGGGAACTGGACCTTTCTGGATTGGCTTGTTGTTGAGTTCGTATCAACCTGTGGCTGTTGGCCTGATGGCTATTGGGTTGGTTTCTTACACGTACCAGGCTGTGTTGTCGGGTGTGCTTTCGGCGATGCAGTTGTGGCGCCAGTACGCGTGGCTGATTGCTTTGGATTCTGGCGTTCGGTTAGTGCTGGTGATTGCTGCTTGGCTGTTGGGTTGGGGGTTGTTTGTCTTTATTTTGGTGACGGTCATTGGGGCTTCGAGCTGGATTGTTGTGTTGGCGTGTTCAAAAGAAGCTCGGGCGGCGTTGCGGCAACCAACTGATGTTGATCCGCCCCAGTTTGCGCGGCGGGTGGCTGCGACGATGACGGCTTCTGGCGCTTCAGCTGCGTTGATCACGGGTTTCCCTACGTTGGTGAAGGCTACTTCGGTGGAGTCGGTAGGTACGACGGTGACATTGGGCGGGATTATTATTGCGGTCACGTTGACGAGGGCTCCGATTCTTGTTCCGTTGCAGCGTTTTCAGTCGGCACTCATTGTTCGTTTTATGCATCAGCCTCGGGCGCTTGCTCAGCCATTGGCGATGGTGTTTGGCGTTGGCTTGGTGGGGGCTGCGGCTGCGTGGCTTGTGGGTCCGTGGATTCTGCGAATGTTTTTCCGGGAGGACATGTTTGTTCCGGGGGATATTCTGGCGGTGTTGACGTTTGGCTCAGCATGTACGGGGGCGTTGATTATTACTGGTACGGCGGTGCTGGCGAATGAGCGGCATCGGTTGTATTTGGTGGGCTGGTTGTTGGCTACTGTTGTGGCGTTTGGGTGTTTGCTGCTGCCGTTTGATTTGGCTGTTCGTGTATGTCTTGCGCTTACTGTGGGTCCGCTGCTTGGTGTGGTGACACATTCTGGCTTGTTGTTGGCGAGGAAATCGTAGTTTTTTGTTTTAGGCATGGGTGGTTGCCCGCTAGCCTTGGGGTCTCGCGGGTACTGCGTGTGGTGGCCATGTTGGTGGCGGCTCGTCTGGGGGTTCGGCAGTTTGTTCGATGCGTTTGCGGATGCGTTGTTGTTTCTGCGCCAGGGTGTAGCCCCACCGGCCGAGTCCGTTGTTGATCGGCGGGTTGGTGTTGTCGTCGGCACTGGTTTTCCCGGAGTGCCGGGTGGTGATCCCGCCGACGATACCGTTGATACCGGCCAGCGGCCCTGCGGGCAGTGTGGTGGCAATCAGAGTGCCGTCCGCACGATGCCAGGTGACCGCGCCGTCGATAGTCATTGTGGCCCGGACCCGGCGATCAGTTTTGGCGTTGTGATGCCGCCGGCACAAGCATTGCAGATTCGACAACGTAGTCCAGCCGCCGGCCTCGAAATTGATCACGTGGTCAATATCGCAATCTTTAGCGGGATGCGTACAGCCCGGGAACCGGCAGGTCCGATCCCGTAGAATCACCAGCATCCGCAGCTCAACGCTGGGATCATGATTGGCGTAGCATTCTTTGGCCACCGCAAGCGCATCACGGTATTCCAGTTTGGCTGCTTCCAGCAGTTTCCGCTGCGAAGGCGACAACGGACCAACACCATGCAACCAAGTGGCCTCAATCTTGGTGTCAGGTTTTTGCTCACCAATGCCAAACAGCACTACTTTCCGCACCGCATCAACACCATCGGGTTGTTGACACACCAATTGCACCAGAGCTTTCGTAACCGTGATTTGTTGAGCAGCAGCATAGCGCTGCAGACATTCGTGTACGGCCGCGGCGTCGATATCAGACAGCTCCGCAGTCAGCAGTGTCTTCCCTGCATGCACACTCGGCGAACACACAATCTCGCCAGCATGATCATCATCATCGGCTGGGGCTTGCTGCACCAACAACGAACGCAACTGTTCCTGCAGCCAGGTTTTCACCTCGCCAGGTGTGGGCACTTGCTGATGCGGCACGCTCGGGGTGAATTTCTGCACCAACGCAGCATCAAGCTTCGCCCAGAGTGCCCCATCATCAGGCTGATCAACCTGCTGCAACACCCGCTCCATGGCAACCAAATGCTTCGCGCTCACCACACCGATACGCAACGCATGGGTTTTAAACAATCCCAAATGCCGATGCAGCCGAACACACAACCCCACCATATATTCCATATGATAGGCCGAATACAGGCCCCCGCTTTGCGCAGCCAAATGCAACGCCAAGGAATGTAAATCCTCAGTGCCGAGGTCATGCTTTGTGGTCACCCCAAGCACCAGCTGCAACATTGCCTTATTCACCGCCACAGCGTGCGCGCCCATGACATTGCCACGATCATGCGTCCGATACGACGCCTTCTCACTCCTTGCCATGTGCTCGCACCTCCCCACAACGCTCATCCCTTGGTTGCTGACACCACTAATCCTACCAAAATAGCGCTACCGATACCAGCGTTTCCGCAGCTCACAACATATTTTTTAGCCCTCACTCAGGCGCCGACGCCCCACCCCCAACACCGTCAAAAACAGCAACACAGCTACCACCGGCGGGCGGCGCGGCGTCGCGAAGCAAAAACGGCCATTTCCACAGGCCGCACCGCAAAACAGCACAATAACCACCCAATAACGGGGGTAGCAACTTAACGACGCCCCGCCGGCCTGGCTTCCGCGGCTGGCCCACGGACGCCCGGCCCGCCACCGACCGCCGGCCACCGCGGTCAACCCGCCAGTCCACCGCCGTCAGCCGCACGATATGCACGCGACGCCGCCACGATCTGCGCAAGGGTCTCGTGAAACTCTGCCAGCTGTTTCGAACCTATTTGCCCACCAACAGCATTCGCCCACGCGTGCTGCTCTACAGCCATCTCCCGAACCGCAGCGACGCCCCGAGCCGTTGGCGACAGCAGTTTAGCTTTCTTATGGTGGGGATTTTCCTGCCATTCCGCCCAGCCACGCGCGACGACGTCGTTAGCCACGCGCTGCACACTTTGGCGCGTCAGGCCGAGACCGATCTTGCGTGCGATGTCCGAAACAGTGAAAGGTTGTTCCAAAACAGCGCCGATCACTTGCCATTGCGCGGGAGTGAGCGAATGCGGAGTGCTGATCATTTTCGCCGCTTCAAGGAATTCGCCATTCAGTTCAAATACCGAGAGCACCAGCCCGGTAAGCGCATCACCTTCAGGAGTTCTGCCAGGCATGGGTCGCCTTCATCAGTTCGTAGAAGTTTTCAGCCTTTCCCGTTACATAAAGCTTTTCCCAAGCATCGATCATGTCCGCAGAATACAGCCCAATTGCGCGCATAATTTCGGCAGTAAATGACACCGCATGCACTGCACCTGCGGTAATCACGCCTTGATCGGAAACCGCCGGCGCATCCACATAATGATCCTCGCCGGAATACCCGCTGACCTGCAAAACTTCAGCGGCATTCGAAGTGTGCTTGCGGGAATCCAGAAAACCATTTCGACCAAGGAATACGGTCGCCCCGCAAATCGCGGCAACCGGAACGCCACGCTCAACAAGCTTCCGCGTGAGACGTTCAAGTTGTTCATGGCCGCTGGCATAGGTTTTAGCCCCAGGGACTACAAGGCAATCGAGGGCAACTGCCTCCTCAAATGTCATCGTGGGGGCAACCTTCAGACCACCCATGGAACATACGGGCTCATCACCGACGAACTGCAGTGCGAAGCGACCAGGCTTGAGCTCTTCGGCTTCCGCAATCTGCGTTGTCAGGTACGCATATTCCCAGTCAGCCATGGTGTTGGTGATGTAGATGCCTACGTTCTGAACCTTTGTTGGATGCGCCGACGGTCGCGGCGTCGATAAGTTTGACAGCATACTGACAATATACCTCACGTTTAGCACACGCTAAACTTTGAAACCATGTCGCTCGCTGTTTTGGTTCCCGTGTATCACCGCGCCTCGCCCACTGAACTTTCCGAGTGTTTGCACAGTCTGAACAACCAAACCAGCCCCGCCGACGAAATAGTTGTGGTGGCTGACGGCCCGCTGACCGACGCGCTCGAGGCAGTGATCAGCGACTCCGGTGCGCGCGTGGTGCGGCTGGAAACAAACCAAGGGCTCGGGCGTGCGTGCGCTGCGGGGATGGCAACCATCTCAACGGAATTTGTTGCGCGTCTCGACGCCGACGACATCGCCCACCCAGAACGGTTTGAGCGTCAGCTCGCATTTATGGCCAGCTTCCCGGGCATTGATGTGCTCGGGACCTCCATGGCGGAATTCGAAGACAGCATCGACAACATTAAAGGGATTCGAACGCTGCCCTCTGCCCACCAAGACATCGCCAGGTACGCAAAAATTAATACTCCCGTAAACCACCCAAGCGTGATGCTGCGCAGAGCCGCTGTGGAACGCGCAGGCGGCTATCGTGACGTGCATTTTATGGAAGATTACGACCTGTTCGCCAGGATGCTTGCCCAGGGGTCACGATTCCACAACCTCAACGAACCCCTGACCTATTTCCGAACTTCCGACAGCCAGCTTCGACGTCGCACCGGCAAAGGAATGTTCGCAGCGGAACGGAAAATGCAACGTAACCTGGTGAAATACGGACTTATTTCGCGGCCGCGTTCGTGGATTAACCTGGCAATACGCACGATCTACCGCACATTGCCTGCACATGTATTGCGCAAAGTGTATAAGCAGCTATTTCACCGGTAATTTCCCCCAATGAGTTAGCATGATGAATATCATGCATTCCTCTTCTTCAAAATACCAGGACACTTGGCTGGTCATCCCTTGCTTTAATGAGGGCGCGGTCATTGAAGACGTGATCCGCAACGCGCGGAAAACGTTTCCCAATATCGTGGCGGTGAATGACGGCTCCACTGATGACTCGGCGGTGCGTATTCATTCCGCTGGTGCGCACCTTGTGAATCATCCGGTGAACCTCGGCCAAGGCGCGGCTATTCAGACTGGGGTGGAGTATGCCCGTGCCCAACCAGGTGCACAGTATTTTGTGACCTTTGATGCGGATGGCCAGCACCAGGTCAAAGATGTTGTTGCGATGTTGGAGCGGCTCCGGACGGAGGACAAAGACATTATTGTGGGCACCCGGTTTGGGCGACCTCGTTCTGCTGAGGATCAGGTGCCGTGGATTAAGCGCTTTGTGCTCAAGACCGTAGTGATGCTTTCGCCTCGCACACGCCGCCTTGGGCTTACCGACGCCCATAATGGGCTGCGGGTATTCAACCGCAAGGTCGCCCAAGAACTGAATATTCGCATGAATGGCATGAGCCATGCGAGTGAATTCCTGACACAAATCGACCACAACAAGTGGCGTGTCGCGGAACAACCAGTGGATATTCTTTACACTGAATACTCCATGAGCAAGGGACAGTCCCTGATCAACGGCGTGAATATTCTGGCAGATGGCTTTGTGGCGAGGAGGCTTCCATGACCGGGACGATCATTATGCAAGTCCTGCTGCTACTGGCCACGGCCTTTTTGGTCCTTTATTTTTTGGCCAATCGAAGGAAAGCCCGCGCTAAGGCCGGGGTAAAAATTGGCTTTTTGCTGTTTATCCTTGTAGCAGTTTGGGCTGTGATTCGCCCGGATGATCTCACAATCGTGGCGAATCTTGTAGGGGTGTCTCGCGGAACAGATCTTCTGCTCTATGGCCTGGTCGTTGCGTTTATGTTTACCACGATCAGTGCGTACGTTCGGTTCCGGGAGCAGGAGCTACGTTACGCCCGGCTCGCCCGCGCGATTGCCTTACGTAATGCTGTACGACCGGATGATGATCCCGAAGCACTGTAATTCGCGAGCGTAATTTACTGGCCTTTGCCATGTAGTAGTGTTCCATACTGTGAATTCTCAATTTCAACAGGTTTCTAAAACCATGTGGGCATTTTTGGCAGGTCTGGTGGTTATTGCCGGACTTGGCGGATATGTCCTTGGTGAGCGATCTTCTGCCGGTACTTCGACCACAAATTCGGCAGCTGAATCTGGCAATACTAGCGCCACCGCCGATAGCGCTGCGGGGGATGCTGAGGCCGCTAAAAACCTGAAAACCCCGCCTGCCGGGAAGAAATCTGCAACGGCAGAACCAAAAGCTGATGGCTCGTTCGATGCCACGATTGTAGGTCCCGGTGGGGATATTCAATCGCAGGACGATATTTTAAAGGTGCATCGCCGGAACCCTGCGGATCCTTTTGCCATTGGCCCTGTTGACGCACCGGTTGTAATTTCAGAATTCTCGGACTTCGAATGTCCGTTCTGTTCCCGGTTTGCCAATACCACCGAGCATGAGATTGTTTCGGAATATGTGGAAAAGGGTCTTGTCCGTTTGGAGTGGAATGACCTTCCAGTCAATGGCGATAATGCAATCGCCGCAGCCCAGGCTGGTCGGGCCGCTGCGGCGCAAGGCAAGTTCCGCGAGTTCAAAAAGGCCCTCTATACGGCTTCCAAAGATACGCCGGGTCACCCGCACTTCGACATCGATGATTTTATGAAATTCGCCAAGGAAGCTGGCGTATCTGACCTTGATAAGTTCCGCACTCAAGCAACGGATTCCACCTATAAGAGCGTTGTTGAAGAGGCTCGGAGTTACGCCTCCGGAATTGGCGTGAATGGAACACCAGGTTTTGTAATCGGTGAGCAATTTGTATCCGGCGCCCAACCTGCAGAGGTGTTCCATAAGGTCATTAAGGAAGAATTGGATAAGGTAGCAACCGGCAAGGTTTCCGTCCCATGATCAGCGTCGGTTTTCTAGGTGCTTTCCTCGCTGGAGTCCTCGCGATTTTAAGCCCTTGCTCGGCGCTGCTATTGCCTGCGTTTTTCGCGTATGCTTTCCGCTCCAAGCAGCAGCTTGTGGTTCGGACCTTGGTGTTCTTTTTAGGCTTGGCAATGGTGATGATCCCCATCGGGGTTGGCCTGGGCAATATCGGAGGTGCCGTCACCAATCACCGGGACACGCTCATTGCGATTGGCGGCTGGACAATGATTGCGCTGGGCGTTTACACCTTCCTGGGCTTTGGGTTCCGAATCCCCGGCCTCCATAACCTTTCCCAAAAAGTCAACGGTTCCGGTTGGGTATCGGTGTTTCTGCTCGGCGCGGTATATGGGTTTGCGGGTTTCTGCGCAGGCCCGCTGCTAGGTGCTGTGCTCACAACCGCACTGGTTGGCAGTAATCCGTTCTATGGTGCAGTGATTATGGCGTTGTATGCGCTGGGCATGACTGTTCCGCTGTTTGTGCTGGCGTTGATGTGGGATCATTGGCGGATTGGTGAGCGTAACTGGCTGCGTGGGAATACGCGTTCCGTCGGCCCGCTCAACCTCAATCCGGTGAGCATGATTGCTGGTGTGATTTTCATTGGAATGGGAATTCTATTCCTGACCACTCACGGCACATCTGCCCTGCCAACGCTCGCGAGCATCGACACCCAAGCCGCCATTCAAGAAACCGTCGGCGCGTGGGCGGCGAACTTCTCCAACGCCGCTACTTTGCTGGTCGTCGCAACGCTGGTCGAACTGTTCCTATTGGTTCGCCTACTCCGCCGCTAGCGTATCGACGCCGCGCCCGCGCCCGTGTGCGACTATCCTCGGCAGCAACACACCATTGCGCCGAGGAGCCACACTCATGAAAACACCATCAGCCCGCGAAATCGACAAACTGATCCACGCCGTCGCCGACCTCAACGAAGGAACACTGCGCGAATTCACCGCCACTAAAAAATTCCTCGCCGACGTCGCAGAATCCGTCCAGTATTTCTCCACAACGGAGCAATCCAACGACGACATCACCGTGCTGATCACACGACTTATCGACGCCCAGGCAGGCGCCCTGATTGACCTCGAACGCCGCGTGAAACTCCTGGAAACCTTGCGACCGCAGAACTCTTCACAAGAGTGACGAACTTCATTAGCACTCACCAGGGAAACTAACGCTGCTCCGCTTGATGAGATCGCGCACTTCCTCCCGTGTATTTGGTAGCCCAACATCCCGGCGTAGGAACTGACAATTGCCATCGTTTTCGGCCCAAAGTCGCGGATTATCGACCATTGCTTGAGCAAGTATCCGTTGATCCTCATTCAAGAGTGAACTATCCGACGTTTCGTCGTAGTGAAAGCAATATTGAAATATTGGTCCCCACGTTAAGGTGCCGCCTAATCCGCCGCTCTCCCTGATGAGTACACACACCGAATCCAGCATTAATGCTGGCGGGGTCTTTCGGTCGATAAGTTCTTCGACAATTGTGTCGATAGTGCTGAAATAACTGAGGAAGTCCCACTTACGGCACTCGTCAGGCTTCCGCAATGCATCAACTAGTTCTGCAGTTCCTTCCGGGGTCTTGACGCCGAGCGCAGCTGCGGCACGAAGCGCAGGATTTGGGTGATTCAAGAATTCGGAGAGATCTTCTTCCATAATCCCCAGACACACCGACAATTGCACTTTTAGATCATCGTCAGCTTCCTCCATGCGTTGCCAGATGTACGTGCTTACACGTTCACGCTGATGTTTTGCACCGGAGCATCGAGCGCAGCTGGCCAGTGTTTTGCATACGCACGCAAGGACGTCACTGTCCAGACCGGTCAATTCCATCAACGTATCAATAGTTTTATTTGCGCGTTGCTGCAACTGCCAGGTACTTACAAGCCACGGAATATCACGGTGATCCTCCCGCTTCATGGAGTAAAGGTCTTCAAGTTTGAGTTCTCGCATCCACGACAGCACTGAATCCTCGGACACATAGTCCATAACCTCGGCAACACTGCACATCCAATCCAATGCGAGTTCACGCCTTGTCCCGTCCAGCGTGGGCAATGCCTCCGTCATGAAGTCATAGGCCGGAACGGTTGCTGGATACACTGTCCCTTGGTGCAGCACTGCCGTGTAGAGGTGGTCCTCCAGCTCTTCAAAATCTTCGGCAGATACCTGCTCTTCAGGCCGCAGCAGCACCTCCAAAAATTCCGGCGTATCAACCGCCTCGCCGTATGCGTGTTCAAGTTTGGCCCATGGCGTCTGTTCAAGGGTTTCTTTTGGGGTCATAATTTCACCATAGAATCCAGCCCTAACACGCCACCCCCAATTATCGAACACCTATAGTGGGCACCAGAGACTCTCAATGGTGTTAGGAGCACGCCTTCATGTTGTCAGCATTATTTAGCTCACGGAGGCGATCGCTCATAACAGTGCTCGCCTGGTGCGCCATTATCATCGCTTTGTTTCTTATCGCACCTGGCGTGAAGGACGTGCAATCGGCGGGCGATAATGGTGCCGCGCCGGACGCGGCGTCGATAATTACGAAAGAAAAACTCACCGAACAGTTTGAAGGTTCGGACGCGCTACCTGCGATTATTACCGTTTCCGGCGATGAAGATAAGGCCACCAAAGTCACCGAGATCGTGCAGGAGTTGCGGAATACCTCGGAACGTTTTGGCGCGCCGATCAGCCCGATGTGCCGCGGATTCTCGCCGGATTGTATCCCCGCCAACCCCGAAACATCCGTTAGCAAAGACGAGCGAACTCGCTTGATTGTTGTGCCGATCAGCGGTGAGCCTTCCGACGACGCATTTCGCAGCGACGTCGATACGCTGCGGGAAGCACTCCCCGAGGGGACGCATGTGACGGGCCCCGCGGGGATTATTACCGACACGGTGAAAGTGTTTGCGCAGGGTGACCGCATACTCATGGTGGGCACGGTGCTGCTGGTGCTGGTGATTCTGCTGGCGGTGTATCGCGCGCCGGTGCTGGCCATACTGCCGCTGATTGCGGTGACGGTGGCGCTGCTTCTCACACAGGCAATCGCAGCTATGTTCGCACAGGCTGGATGGATCACTATCACCGCCCAATCCACCGCGATTATGACCGTACTTCTGTTCGGTATTGGCACAGATTACGCCCTCGTATTGACGTCGCGGTGGCGCGAATATTTGCGCGACGATCACCCGCCCACTGCGGCAATGGTGGAAGCGAGCAAGCACACAACATCGGTCATTCTTTCGAGTGCCGGCACCATTATCGTTGCCATGCTGGCGCTACTCACCACCGCCACCCCAACACTCCGGGGATTTGGTCCGTATTTCGCCCTTGGCGTGTGCTCGATGGCTCTGGTTGCCTTTACATTTCTGCCCGCGATTATGGTGCTTGCCGGGCGTGCTGCGCTGTGGCCCACGAAACCTGAACAGGGTCAATCTTCAAAGCTTTGGACCCGGATTGCCGACTTCACATTGGCGCACCCCAAACGTATTGTCGCCGTGTGCTTGGTAGTACTGGCGTTCTGTTCGCTGGGGTTGCTGGGATACCGGGAGACGTTTAACTTCACCTCCGGATTCCGCGTTCCCACCGACTCCGCTGACGGCCAAACAACACTCGCCCAAGCGTTCGGGCCTGGCGAGATTGCACCCACAACCCTGCTGCTGGAAGGCAAGGATATTGCCGACGCTGCCGCTAAAGTATCCGAAGAGTTAGACGGTGTTGCACGTGTTGCCTTCAACCCGCGTAACGACGTCGCCTCCTCCGGCGAAGCAGCCCGCGTCACCGTTGTATTAAACGAAGACCCGTACTCCCTCGAAGCGCTCGAAAACCTGCACGGAATTGTGGAGGATGCCCAGCGCATCGTCGGCGATTCCGTGACGGTTTCTGCCAGTGGCGTGACCGCCGAAAACACTGATATTCGCACCGCCATTGACGCTGACGTTCTCCTACTGATTCCATTGATTTTTGGCATCATCGGCCTCATCCTGGCGATCCTCTTACGATCCTGGCTCGCACCCATCTACCTGGTGGCAACCCTCGCGATTTCCTTCCTGGCAACTCTTGGTTTAACCACCTTTATTGCGGTAACAGTGCAAGGAGACGACGGCATCGGTGCACAAATTTCCGCATATATCCTGGTGTTCCTCACGGCCCTGGGCGTGGACTACACCATTTTCATCATGGAACGTCTGCGCCAAGAACTCCCCGGTAACACGATGACTGGTGCACTGCGAACCGCCTTGGTTACCACCGGCGGAGTAGTTTCCAGCGCAGGCCTAATCCTTGCCGCAACCTTTGCGGTGTTAATGACACAGCCCATTCGTGAGTTGTACCAGTTTGGTCTCGCCATGGCGCTCGGCATTCTGATTGATACGTTCTTGGTGCGGCCGTTGTTAGTGCCAGCAATTGTGACGCTACTGGGTGATAAAGCCCTAGCGCCACAACAACCTGGAAAGAAATCCTCCGTGGAGAGCCGCCTAGGGGAATCGAACCCCTGACCTTTTCATTACGAGAACGAACCTCGTAGGATGAAGCCAAGGTTAAGCAAGTCTCGAGGCAAACCACCGCGCGACATCTTGGTATGTAAATTTTATTTCAATGTTCGCGACGCCCTCAACCAAATCGACTATCTCAAAATCAGGAATTTCCCCAAGAACAAACCCCTCAGATTCTAAATAAGTGACAGCACATAACCACCCAGTTCTTTTATTTCCATCGTAAAAAGCATGTGCATTGACTACACCGTGAAGCAAATTTCCAGCACGGCCCAACACTGAGGGAATCAAAAATTCACCCCCGAACGTCTGTAGGGGTGAAGCTAGCGCAGACTCAAGCCTTCCCCGATCAAGTAAATTAAACGGATTGCCAATCAAATCTCGGTTAATTTGAATAACGTCATCTGGGGAAAGGCAAAAGTCGTTACCGGAGTGCGAGAATGTCAAGAGCAGACTTCCAACGTTCAGCATTAGCTCGAAGATTATTGTAATCGGATCTTGGTTCACTTCGAGGTGCGCTTATTGCGGGTCTTACTGGAACTCCGTCTCCATTCAACTCTTTAAGTGCGTAGTAGACCTTCATCGAACGTTTAGATATAACTTTGGAAGATTGTTCGTTGGGGCCAAAACCTTGACGAGCAAATTTCCAGGGCTCTTCCTTATGGGTCATCTCGATCAACTGATCCTTGGTGAAATCTCGATAATATTCAAGCACCGAATCAATTACTTGAAGTTCAAAAGAACCAATCTTAGAAACATCCGCGTTAGGTAGAAACGCTGATGTCCAGCCATCACGAAGGTATTTATTCACCGAAAAAAGGTGCGGCTCCACCGGACCATCAGGCCATGCCTGAAAATCTTCGTCGAACAGTGGTCGACCATACCATCCCAAGCTCCACGCTTGCGCATAATAAGTCAACTTTTCGAGGCGCCAAGAATCGACCCAGCCCAGCTGATCATAAATGCGTTGCGCAACATCAATTGATGTAATCATGGCGTCTCCTTTCAAGCTAACCGTGCACTGCCCATAGCAGCTTCATTGTACTGCTAGTAGTCTTTAATTTAGCAACAAATTATTAACGTAATTTGTTCCCCTGGAGGGTCATAACTCCATCCCCTATGCCCCTTAACGATCTCCCAAAAGACCTGTCAAGGCCGCGAATCGAGTTTTCAAAACAAACAGCCCCCACCTTTACCACTGGTGAGGGCTTGTTTTACGTGAGCCGCCTAGGGGAATCGAACCCCTGACCTTTTCATTACGAGTGAAGCGCTCTACCGACTGAGCTAAGGCGGCCGGCCATCAATCTCTGTGATGTCCGCTAAAAAACATACCACAGGGTTGTGTTTCCTTAATAACCGGCAGCCTGCTAGCGGCTATGTCACTTTGCACGCGAGCCGAATCCGGCCTACAAGCTCATCCATTGCTGTTACGGGAGATACATTCTTGCTGATCGCATCGCGGCAATGATTAATGGCGTCGAGGCAGGCAACTAGTGCTTGTGGCTGATTTTTGGTGGCAAGATTCTGGGAGACTTCCGTAAAGTCGGGGTGAACCAAACTGATCTCTGAATTTGAGGAAATGATCAGGGCGTCGCGATACAACCCAGCCAGGTCAATGAGTGCCAGATCCAGGGCGTCACGCAGGAACCTTGTTCGCCGTTTCTTTTGTTTTTCTTCCAGTTCTTTCACCACAGTGGCCGAGCCACGTAATGCTTTGGCGGCACCTCGGCCTTTCGCCCCTATACCAAGCGTTGTTTTCAGCTTTTCGAGTTCTTGTTCGTCCACCGACTTGAGCTCGCTGTTTGCCTCGTCCTGAATTGTCTTGACCAGCGCTGATACTTCTTGGAAGGCTTTGTCGCCAAAATAGATAAGCTTTGCGAGGTTTAGCACGCTTGCGCGGCGTTGTTGCGCTTCGGTGCTTTGCGCTAATCGACGCGCCCGCCCAATGTGCCCTGCTGATGCAGCCGCAGCTAATTCCGCATGTGCTTGCGGAATCCCTTCAGACATCAGAATCCGAGCCACTTCGCTCACGGGCGGCGTCGGAACGTACACATGGCGGCACCGCGACCGCAGCGTAATCGCAATGTCTTGCGGATCTGTCGAAGGGGCACACAAGATAATCACGGTCTGCGCTGGTGGTTCCTCCACGGTTTTTAATAGTGCATTGGCGGCGCTTCCACTCAATCGATCGGCGTCTTCGATAATCACAACGCGCCAAGGTGCTGTGGTTGGCAATGTGGCAGCATCTTTAATGACGTCGCGCATCGTGTTGACGCTAATCGAAAGTTCCGTAGGCACAATGTGCACGATATCGGCATGGGTACCCGCCATCGCCGTACGACAATCCACACACTCCCCACACCCAATAACATGCGGGTTTTCACACACTAATGCGGCGGCGAACACCCGTGCGGCAACGCTACGACCCGACCCTGGAGGACCCGTAAAAAGCCAGGCGTGGGTCATCGCCCCGGTGCCGCTATCTGTGCGCGCGGCGTACGCGGCGTCGTAAAGCACATTCCGCAGACGAGGAGTTCCGGCAAGACGGGCGAAAACGTTGTTGTGGGTGTCGCTCACCCCACCCAGCCTATACGGATAAAGTTGTGTGCATGAGTCGACTGAAATGGCTGCTCCGCACCTCATGGCCCCTCTACACAGCGTCGGTGCTGGCATCGAACGTCGTTGGTGCCATTGCCATTGTGTTGTTTGTCAGCATGATGGTACCTTTGCCGGAGTTGTCCCAGCTCAACGAGACAATGGGGTACCTGCCCGCGGTGGTGGCGGCGTATCTGGTGTTCGCTACTATTGTCGGCGCAATTGTCACGTTTATGCTGTTCCAGCCGGTGTTACGGTGGCAGCGCAACCCCGCCGCGCACGACCCCAATATGGTGCGCAATTTGGTCATGCGCCTGCCCATGTACCAAGCCCTGTTGTGCACACTTGTTTGGGTTGTGGGGCTCGGCATTGTCGCAGGCGTCGCCGCAACGATCTCCACCCGGCTTGCGCTGGTCATTGGCTTAGCGACGGCCCTCGGGGGCGCGGTCGTCGTTATGTTTACGTATTTGGAGGCACAGCGCCTGGTCCGGCCGGTTGCAGCAACCGCGTTGGCGCGGGGCATCGACAACAGCAGCCTCGAACCCCCAATCGAACATCGACTCCGCTTAACATGGCTACTCACCACCGGCGCGCCGGTCATTGGAATCATGCTGATGATCGCAGGCCAGGAAGCCAATTTCTTTACCTCAGACGCCACCGATATCCTGCCCGCCATTATCGCCCTCGGTTGCACGGCCCTGCTCTCCGGATATGTGGCAACCGCGCTTGCCACCGCTAGCGTTACCGACCCTATTCGCGAACTCCACGAAGCAATTAACCAGGTACGTCGGGGCGAGCAGGACACAGCCGTACAAATTTACGACGGCTCCGAGATCGGCATCCTGCAGGCCGGCTTCAATGAAATGATGCGTGGCCTGCGCGAACAGCAACGCGTCCGCGACCTTTTCGGCCGCTATGTTGGGGCCGAAGTAGCCCGCCGCGCGATGGAAGAACGCCCCACCCTCGGCGGCGAAGACCGCAAAGTTGCCGTTCTTTTCGTTGACGTTATCGGCTCAACGACCTTCGCCGTCAATCACTCCCCCGAGGAAGTTGTTGCCGAACTAAACAAGTTTTTCGAACACGTGGTTGGGGTGGTGCACCGGCACAAGGGCATTATTAATAAGTTCCAGGGCGACGCCGCGCTCGCCATCTTCGGCGCCCCACTCCCACTTGCCGACGCCGCGGGCAACGCTCTCGCAGCCGCCCGGGAACTGCACCAGGAGCTCAAGGGATTAGAACTGACATGCGGGATCGGGGTGGCTTCAGGGCACGTGGTGGCGGGCCATATTGGCGGCCACGCGCGATTCGAATACACAGTCATTGGCGACGCCGTAAACCAAGCCGCCCGCCTCACCGAACTCGCCAAAGAAACCCCAGGTCAGGTGCTCACTTCCGCCGCCACCCTCCGCGACGCCAACGAAGCCGAAAAGGCCCGCTGGACAATCCTCAAATCCGTGGAACTCCGCGGCCGCAAACAAATGACCCAGCTCGCCCGGCCCGTTCGCCCAACGCTCGCCGACCGTTCGTAAGGATTCGCACCGCAGAGCGCGACGTTGGCGTTGCGCTGGCTGGCGTTACGCTCTGGTACTGCTGTGAATTTTGCTACTGATGAGACCTCTGGGGCACATGGGATGCACACAAAAGCGAGCGGCAGCGCCCGACTACTTATAATACTATAGCCAGTGTCGCTTTTTACACCATGTTGTGCCCAATCGGTGTATTTGGCGACAAAATTTTGGCCTCAGAGCCGGTTTGGTGTCGCTTTTTACACCAATTGCCCACAAGATGGTGTTTTCGGCGACAAAACCCAAGTAACCAATTGCACGCAATTCAATACTTCTCGACGGCGCGCACATCGGCGAGCCTGAAAGTGCAGGCAAGGGCGGGCGCGGCGTCGAAAAGCTAGGCGTGTGAGAACAAATCATTGATGGATGCATAACCAATGTCGCTTTTTACACCATGTTGTGCCCAATTGGTGTATTTGGCGACAAAATTTTGGCCTCAGAGCCGGTTTGGTGTCGCTTTTTACACCAATTGCCCACAAGATGGTGTTTTCGGCGACAAAACCCAAGTAACCAATTGCACGCAATTCAATACTTCTCGACGGGGCGGGCGATGGTTACGCTAGGACTTTTTCGCTGCTTTCTTGGCGCTGGACTTCTTTGCGGCCGTCTTTTTCGCAGCTTTTTTCACGCCAGCCTTCTTCGCACGGGTTTTCTTAGCTGGCTTGGGGTTAGCTGCCTCTTTGGCCCTGCGTTCGGACAGGAGTTCGCAAGCGCGGGCGTCGGTCATAGTTTCGGGAGTGTCACCCTTACGCAGGGAAGCGTTGGTCACCCCATCAGTGACGTAGGCACCAAAGCGCCCCTCCTTGACGAGCATCGGCTTGCCGGAAACGTCGTTGTTACCCAGAACCTTTAACGGCGGCTGGCTGGGGGTATTGCCACGACGCTTCGGCTCGGCATAGATGCGGCAAGCTTCTTCGAGCGTGACGGTGAAGATTTGGTCTTCGCTCGCCAACGATCGGGAGTCGTTGCCTTTTTTGAGGTAAGGGCCATAACGACCATTTTGGGCGGTGATGATATTTCCGTCCGCTGGGTCAGTGCCGAGTTCGCGCGGGAGGGTGAGCAGCTGCAGCGCTTCCTCCAGCGTCACAGTGCCTGGCTCCATCGAACTGAAGAGCGAAGCCGTCTGGGGCTTGAGTGTGTCTTCGATGATTTGGTTGATGCGCTTTTCTTTGGCCGCGATGGCGGTTTTGGTTTCCCAGTTTTTGGCGCGCTTGCCTTCGGCGGCACGTTGGGCGTCTTCGGCGGCGCGTTCTTCTGCGACTGTTTGTTCGGCGACGGCACCGATGCGGGCACGCTCTTCGTCGGTGATGAGCTCGGTGACGTAAGGGCCGTAGCGACCTTCCTTAGCGACGATCATGCGACCATTCTTGGGGTTTACGCCGAGTTCGCGCCCACCTTGAGGGGTTGCGAACAGCTTTTCCGCGACGTCGAGAGTCAGCTCGTCGGGGGTCATGGAGTCGCTAAGGTTGGCGCGCTGATGCTCAGGTTCGCCATTCTTATCGACGCCCACCACCCGCTCAAGGTACGGACCGTAACGGCCGACGCGCACCAGGATGGGCCTACCCTCGGAGTCGTCGAAGAGGTGCAGGGAGTTGACGGTGCGGGCGTCGATTTGTTCGAGGTTATCGCCGACAAGAGCTTTGAGTCCGCCCAAACGTGCGACCGTTTCCGCCATCGCCTCGGATGCGTCTTTGTTGCCGAAGTAGAAACCGGTGAGCCAAGCTGTGCGGTCGTCGTTGCCGGTCGCGATGTCGTCAAGCTCATCCTCCATGGAGGACGTGAAATCGTAATCGACCAAGGACGCAAAGTTCTGCTCCATCAGGCCGACCACGGCGAAGGCCACCCAGGAGGGCACGAGCGCATTGCCACGGGAGTACACATAGCCGCGGTCCTGAATGGTGCGGATAATCGAAGCGTAGGTGGACGGGCGCCCAATGCCGAGTTCTTCCATCTTTTTCACCAAGCTGGCTTCCGTATAGCGCGCTGGCGGGTTGGTGGAGTGTCCATCAGCCTTGATTTCGGACGCCGTGAGCCTATCGCCCTGAGCAAGCCGTGGAAGACGTTTTTCGGCGTTGTCGGCAAGGTCCTGGCCGTCCGCCTGGCGAGTGGTCTCAACGTAGGCCTTGAGGAAGCCCGGGAACGTGATGGTGCGGCCAGTTGCGGAGAACTCGCATTGCTCACCGGTGGTCGCGGACCCCTGGATGGCCACCTTCATGGAGGTGCCGCGAGCATCAGCCATTTGGGAAGCGACGGTGCGCTGCCAGATCAGTTCGTAGAGTTTGTATTCCTCAGCGTCAAGTACCGCACGCAGCTGACCTGGGGTTTCAAACACTTCACCAGCCGGCCGGATGGCCTCGTGCGCTTCCTGTGAGTTCTTTACTTTGCGGTTGTATTGGCGTGGCGACGGCGCGACATACTCCTCGCCGTACAATTCTTTGGCCTGCGCACGAGCGGCACGGATACCGGACTCGGAGAGCGTGGTGGAGTCAGTACGCATATAGGTGATGTGGCCGTTTTCGTAGAGCCGCTGGGCAATACGCATGGTCCGCTCGGAGGTGTAGTGAAGTTTCCTGCCAGCCTCCTGCTGGAGGGTGGAGGTCATAAACGGCGCGTATGGCTTCCGGGTGTAAGGCTTTTCCTCCACAGCAGCCACGTGCATTGTGGCGCCTTTCAGGGCGTCGGCAAGCGCACGGGCGGAAGCTTCATCGAGGACCTTCGCCTTGGAGGTGAGCTCGCCGCGGTCGTTGAAATCGCGGCCGACGGCGACCCGCACCCCATCAATGCCGGTGAGCCGCGCCTGGAACGAACTGGGATTATCACCGTCAGCAGCGCTAGTTTCCAGAGCCGCAATCAAGTCCCAGTACGACGCCGAAACGAACGCCATACGTTCACGCTCGCGCTCCACAATCACACGCGTTGCCACGGACTGTACACGCCCCGCCGACAAGCGCGGCATCACCTTTTTCCACAGTACCGGGGAAACTTCATAGCCGTAGAGGCGGTCGAGGATGCGACGGGTTTCCTGGGCATCAACGAGGTTTTTATCGAGCTCACGGGTGTTTTCGGCGGCGGCGAGAATCGCCGGCTTGGTGATCTCGTTAAACACCATGCGGCGGGCCGGAACTTTGGGTTTCAACACTTCGAGCAGGTGCCAGGCGATCGCCTCGCCTTCCCGGTCGGGGTCAGTGGCAAGGTACAGCTCGTCAACTTCCTTGAGCTTCGCCTTCAGGTCCGTGACTTTTTTCTTTTTATCGGGGCTAACCACGTACAGCGGGGCGAAGCCACGCTCGGTATCCACACCGAGGCGAGCCCACTGCTCTTTCTTGTACTTTGCAGGGACGTCCGCCGCACCTCTGGGGAGGTCACGAATATGCCCCACCGATGCTTCAACAATGTAATCGCCCCCCAAATAAGGCGCGATTTTTTTCGCCTTTGTTGCCGACTCGACAATCACAAGGCGTTTCTTCGCTGTAGCCACGGTGCCCTCTCGAATAGTTGTGTGCGTATTTCGCTTACCGTACACAGTAATATATGGCTCCGCTGCAAAATTTCCTACCCGAACCTACCTTTTGCCAGGTCAGCGGTGGTTAAAGAAAAATGTCACTTAGTTAGTTTCTAGCGCCCAACCACGATTAGACCCCCGCACAAACACCAACGATTCATTCGCCGCAATACGTCTCATGGTTTGCGGCTCCTCGCCAATATCCGGGCACAAATCCACGCTTTTTCGGTCCAGATGAATTGCGTCCATCGCACCATTATCGGCGTGCAAAATGAGGATATTCTCGTCCGCCGCCAAGCCGGATTGCGGCACACCAGAAACCTCCCAACCAGTGGCATCCGCGATCAGCTGCGGCGTTGCATTTGGGCACACGATGGCATACTCGGCCCAATTCCCACCGGGCATTGCCATCACGCTGATCTCGGTATCCCCGGCCTGTAAACGATCAAAAAGATAAGCCTCTGGTTCAGATGCACACCCCACCAACACAGCCCCCGCCGATATGAGTATCACGCCAACTCCGAAAACCTTGATTGGCTTGGTTCCCATTGACTACTCCTTGATTGTTTTCAGTAGCACGTGATCACCAGCCTATATGCATCCCCACCACGATGAATTGCTTGTGCACAGCACATTTTGAAAGCACGCCCATACAGCAAGTTTCGCCCATAAAACACTGCGCAAGTAGCCACGTTCGGGGTAGATCAACACGACACCCCGCAAGGCCTATGAATCACAAAACACCCACCGCCGGGAAACTGTTCATAGTTCCCGGAACGAGGGTGTTTTCCTTCAAGTTCTCACTTGAACCTCAGCATGTGGCCTGCTCACGCCGCCACTGTACCGTCCAATTTAGATGGTACGAACTTTCTGCGCCTGAGGTCCTTTTGCGCCTTCGCCAATCTCAAACTCAACTTTTTGGTTTTCATCCAAACTACGGAAGCCACTGCCTTCGATCTCGGAGTAGTGGACAAAAACATCAGCAGAACCATCTGCAGGGGCGATAAAGCCAAAGCCCTTCTCAGCGTTAAACCACTTCACAGTTCCCTGTGCCATCTTTACGTACCTTTTTCTTGCTATTCGGATGCGGCGTTTTCACCTTTCGAAAACACCGGGCCGGTTTCGAAGCCCCCCTGTTTCATTTTCCGAATGGGCATGAAACTAGGGCGCTCGCAAACTTGATCTCCTGCGAGCGCGTATTTCAAACACTGCGCACAGAAACTGCGACCGCATCCTAGTGTGTCACGTTTGCCCTCATAGCGATAGGGTTATTTTCAAACTGGGAGGTCGCTACCCTATTTTTTAGTGGCGAGCAGGAGGTACTGGTGCCGGTAGCCAACACGATAGGCGAAACAATTGTCGAACTGATGCGCGAGCAGTTTCCCGATTCAGCCTGCACCCACATAGCAACATTGCCTGGCAGAAAAGGACAATTCGCACCCTGGCCGGGCTGGGTCCCAGAACCCTTGCGTGAACGCCTCACCGAACGCGGCGTCGAGAAGCTATTCGAACATCAGGTCGCCGCAGCTGACAGTATTTTCCGGCGGCAGCACACTGTGATCGCAACCGGCACAAGCTCCGGAAAATCACTCGCGTACCAACTCCCGGTCACCACCGCACTGCTCTCCAACCCCACCGCGTGCGCGCTGTATATCACCCCCACAAAAGCCCTTGGCGCGGACCAACTTAATTCATTATCATCGCTGGTCAAGGGGCTAGGAATCCAGCCTGCACCCTACGATGGCGATACCCCCACCGATGCCCGCATACATATCCGCGACACCTCCCGATGGGTCTTCACAAACCCTGATATGTTGCACGCGTCCATTCTTAGCAACCATGAACGCTGGGGCCGTTTCCTCCGCAACCTGGAATTCGTCATTGTGGACGAATGCCATGCCTATCGCGGCGTCTTCGGCGCCAATGTTTCCCTCGTGTTGCGGCGGCTCCGGCGGCTGGCGGCGCGATACGGGTGCACCCCAACCTTTGTATTTGCATCGGCAACAACCAACGATCCAGGGGGGCATGCCAGCACCCTCGCCGGGGTGAACGTGCAAGCGATTACGGAAGATACTTCCCCCTCGGGCACCCGCACTGTAGCGCTTTGGGAACCGGGACTTATTGAGGGCGCGGAGGGGGAACATGGTGCCCCCGTGCGTCGTGGTGCGGGCGCGGAAGCGGCTCGACTTATGGCAATCGCGGTTGCTGAAGGCGCGCGCACCCTCACGTTTGTGCGCTCCCGCAGGCAGGCGGAGACTACGGCGTTGCGCTGCGCGGATGAGCTCGCCGTTCGCGGGCACCAGGAGTTTTCCCACCGCATTGCCGCTTACCGTGCTGGCTATCTTGCGGAGGATCGTCGCAAACTGGAAACAATGCTTGACGACGGCCGCCTCCTCGGCGTGGCTGCCACCAGCGCGCTGGAGCTTGGCATCGACGTTGGCGGACTTGATGCCGTGATTACCGCCGGTTTTCCTGGCACTGTGGCGAGTTTCTGGCAACAAGCCGGGCGCGCTGGTCGGCGGGGACAAGGTGCCCTGGTCATGTTGGTTGCCCGCGATGAACCTATGGACAATTACCTGGTCCACCACCCCGAAGCCCTGCTGGACCGCCCGATTGAACGCAGCGTATTCAACCCGACGAATCCGTATGTGCTACGCGGGCACCTTGTCGCAGCCGCATACGAATCCCCACTTTCGCTCGAAGATATTGACCTTTTCCAGGCACACGCTGTGGTCGAGCAACTGGAGGCTGAAGGTTATTTACGACGCCGCCCCCGTGGCTGGTTCGCTGTTGGGGAGCGCATACCAATCGACCTACGCGGCGGCGGTGCTGGCGAAATCCTGATCGTAGACGGTACGGATGGTCGCGTGCTTGGCACCATTGACGCCTCCCGTGCACGAACACAACTCCACCCCGGCGCGGTATACCTCCACCAAGGAGAAACCTACCTGGTGGACGAGCTTGATCTAGCTGGCCAACTGGCCTTTGTCCATCAGGAAGACCCCGGCTATATCACCTTCGCCCGAACTACCACGGATATCCGCATTCTGGACACACTGGAAGTAACCAATCCTGGCACAGGGTTCTGGGTCGCCCAGGTGGATGTGGAGGTTACCGAGCACGTCGTCGGCTATGTTTCAAAGCTTCACGACGGCACGCACCTTGATCTGACACCCCTCGATCTGCCTTCTGAATCCTTGGTCACTCGTGCGGTGGCATACACGATCGATCCCCAGGCGCTCGCCGCTATGCGAATTCCGGCATCCGAAATACCGGGAGCGCTTCATGCCGCTGAACACGCAGCCATTGGCATGTTGCCACTGTTTGCCACGTGCGACCGGTGGGATATTGGAGGGGTGTCCACCGCATTACATATGGACACGGGACTGCCCACGGTCTTCGTCTACGATGGCCACCCTGGTGGCGCGGGCTTCGCCGAATGCGGCTACGAGCGGTTTGCTGAGTGGATCCGCGCAACCCACGAGGTCGTCGCAAATTGCCCGTGTGAAGCTGGCTGCCCTATGTGTGTGCAATCCCCTAAATGCGGCAATGGCAACTCCCCATTAAGCAAAGAGCACGCGATCAACTTGCTGCACGCCATGACTATCATGTGTGACACAGCGACTAATTGACCCGCTCACAGCTCTTCATCCATGTATCTCCACAGAAATTGGTTTTGGGCATGGGTGTTGGCCCCGCAACCTGGGGTTTTGGGGCTGTGTG
>JAUMZC010000104.1 GCA_030528295.1 Corynebacterium sp. | reverse complement strand
CACGGTGATTTCGTACGACATTTGGGAAACCTATGTTGTCAAGGATCGTGATGACGCTTACTACCTGAACTTTGGTCGCATTGCCACCGTTGCCGCCACCGTGATCGCCGTGTTTACCGCGTTAATTGCGCAGAACTTCGGAAACGTCATGGATTATCTGCAAACACTGTTTGGGTTCTTTAATGCGCCACTGTTTGCAACGTTCATTCTCGGTATGTTCTGGAAGAAGATGACGCCACACGCAGGTTGGACTTCGTTGGTCTCCGGTACCCTCGCCGCTGTCATTTATTGGTATGTTTCTTCCTTTACTGATGCGCAAGCCGCTGTGTTTAACCTGCCTGGCCAGGGTACTGCGTTCGTGGCCGCGTCGCTTGCTTTTGTCACTGCCGTGATCGTGGCGATTGTGGTTTCACAGTTCACGGCGCCGAAGCCAGCGGCTGAATTGGTTGGTTTTGTGTATTCCGAAACCCCGAAGGATGTACGCACCGATTCCACTGAGGCTGCGATGCCTTGGTACCGCCGCACTGTGCCGCTTGGCGTGCTCTGCATGGTGCTTGTTATTGGCCTCAACATAATCTTCGCGTAACAAGAAAGGACTTCTTACGATGGCTCACACAACTGCTGGTGCTTTCGACGTCCGAAACATCATCGGAGCACTCATAGGTGCGTATGGCGCAATTTTGATCGTTGCTGCGTTTGCGATGGATCCCGGTATCAATCCGGAAAATGGGATGCCAAAGAACGCGGATTACAATTTGTACGCTGGGGCAGCAATGCTCACAGTTGGTGTTGGTTTCTTTGTGTGGTCGATGCTGCGGCCGATTCAGGTTGCTGATCCGGAGACGGAGTCTGTGTAAGCCATGGCTACTGTTCGCAAAACCAGCACAACGCTTTCTGACGGCCGCGAACTCATCTATTTTGACGACCGCGAACCGTGGGTGAGCGGCACCGAAGTTCGAACGTTAGTGGATTCTCGTGAATTGCCGCCGAGCAATACCTTCTCTGAGATGCGGCGTGATCCCCTCACGGGTGATTGGGTGGTGATGGCTGCTCATCGCATGAATCGGACCTTTATGCCGCCTGCGAATGAGAATCCCCTGGCCCCCACGAAGCCAGGGGAGTTACCCACCGAAATTCCCGCGGATGATTACGACGTTGTTGTGTTCGAAAATCGCTTTCCGTCATTGACAATGCATATGGAAATTCCGGATGATTTCGCAACTACTGTCGATGGTTTTGTGGAGCGTGCCCCCGCATTAGCCAGATGTGAAGTGGTGTGCTTTACCGCTGATCCTGATTCCAATTTCCGTGACTTATCTCCGCAGCGTGTGCGTACCGTGATCGAGGCGTGGGTGGATCGCACCAGGGAATTATCGAAACTTCCAGGAATCAAACTGGTTTTCCCATTTGAAAACCGCGGCCCGGAGATCGGTGTCACACTCCAGCACCCACATGGGCAGATCTATTCCTATCCATTTTTGCCGCCACGCGCGCAGGCGATCGTCGATCGCGCAAAGGCATACAACGCAGAAACCGGGCGTGATCTGTTCGAAGATGTTATCGCTGCCGAGCAACGTGGCGAACGGGTAATTCTGGATACCGAACATTGGATCGCGTATGTGCCTGCCGCGGCGAAGTGGCCAATGGAATTCATTATGACCACCAAACGTAAGGTTGCTGATTTCACTGAGCTGAATGAAGCGGAAAAACAGGAGCTCGCCGAGAATTATCTCAAACTCCTGCAGTGGGTCGATAAATTCTTCGAAGGCATTGAAAAAACGCCGTATATTGCTGCGTGGAATCAAGCCCCAATCGGTGAAGATCGTGAATTCAGCCGTTTCCACCTGCATGTATTTTCGTTGATGCGTTCGCCAGGAAGGATGAAGTTCCTGGCGGGAACAGAATCCGCGATGGGCGCGTGGAACAACGACACAACACCCGAATTGATCGCCGCTCGTTTCAAGGAGGTTGCAGATGAGTGACGCCACCGCATTATTCAAAGAATCCTTCGATTACGAACCAGCCGGTGAATGGGCAGCGCCCGGACGTGTGAACTTAATCGGCGAGCATGTCGATTACGCTGGCGGCATTTGCCTGCCGTTTGCACTCAGTCAGTGTACGCATGCGGCGATGTCGCTGCGTGATGACCACCGAGTTCGTCTTGTATCCCGCATGCCCGGTTCCGATGAGGTGCATTCGTTCGAAATCGGTCTTGCGGAAGTGGGTCCTGGCTCGCCCGCTAATTGGGCGGGGTATGCCGTTGGTTCCATTTGGGCGGCACTGGAAAATGGCACATTGCCAAAGGATTTTCCGGGTTGCGACATCGCACTTGTTTCGGAGGTTCCATTAGGTGCTGGGCTGTCTAGCTCCGCTGCGCTTGAATGTTCGGTTGCCTTGGGTGCGTATGAATTGGCCGTGGGGCACGCGGATGACAATGTTCGACTGGAATTGGTGCGAGCATGTATCACGGCGGAAAACGATGTGGTCGGCGCTTCAACTGGCGGGCTGGACCAGCGGATTTCGCTGATGGGGCAGGCGGGCCACGCGCTCGCAATCGATTACGCGGACGATTCCACCGAGCAAATCCCGTGTGATTTGGACGCTGCCGGGTTGGCGATTCTTGTAATCAACACCAATGCACCGCACAGTCTTGCGGATGGTCAGTACGCTTCCCGCCGTGGGATTATCGACGCCGCGTCCGAAGGCCTTGGCAATACGTTGCGGAACGTGCCAAACGCCGTCGAGGCGGCGGCCGCATGGGCCAAAGAGGCGATGCCAGGGCAAGAGGATCTGGTACGACGCAGGGTGCGGCACGTGGTGAGTGAAATTGAACGTACCGCTCGTGCAATCGAAGAACTCAAAGCGGGTGATTTCGCTGCGTTCGGTCGGAGTATGGTCGAATCCCATGCGAGTTTGCGGGACGATTATGAAGTCACGGTCATTGAGCTCGATTCTGCGGTTGATGCGGCGCTAGCTGCTGGCGCTCTTGGTGCTCGCATGACGGGCGGTGGCTTCGGCGGTAGTGCAATTGCCTTGCTTGATAAGGGCATAGTGCAAGTTGTCGAGGAGGTAGTATTGCGTGCGGCCGCCGAAAAGGGACTGGCAACACCAGAGTTCCTTGTTGCGGTACCATCGCCGGGAGCCAGGAAGGTGTAATCAGTTTGGAACCCGTCGAAGTCCGGTGGCAGCGGGGTCTTCGACGGGTTCTGTTATGCCTTGATTGAGCCCCGCAACACGATAATGGAATTGCACAATCTTTCTAGCGCTTCCGCTGAGCGAATGTGCAACCTAGGGGGAAGCGAGCGTCGATACGCATTTTGCGGGCTAGAATCGAGGAGACTGGTTGAAAATACGACGTTACAAGGAGCTTGGCGGTGGCTGATTCGAAGATCAAAGTAGGCGTTCTTGGGGCGCTGGGGCGGGTGGGGCAAGCAGTGTGCGATGGAGTTGACGCCGCTGACGACCTCGAACTGGTGGCCAAAGTTGATCGCGATGACGCACTGGAAACGTTGGTGGAGCACGGGGCACATGTGGTCGTGGATTTTACGCAGCCCGCCGTGGTGATGGATAACCTTAAATTCTGTATTGCCAATGGTATTTCGTGCGTGGTTGGTACCACCGGTTTTACTTCGGAACGATTAGACCAAGTACGCGAATGGTGTGCGGCAAATCCGGGAGTTGGTGTGCTGATCGCACCGAATTTCGCGATTTCTGCGGTGCTGACGATGGAATTCGCCAAGCAAGCCGCACGCTTTTTCGATTCGGCTGAAGTAATTGAACTGCATCACCCGAATAAACTCGATGCTCCGTCTGGAACTGCTATTCATACCGCCGAAGGAATCGCCCAGGCACGTCGTGCTGCCGGCATGGGTGAACAACCAGATGCGACCGAACAGTCACTCGAAGGCGCGCGTGGTGCGAATATCGACGGCGTGCCCGTCCATGCCGTGCGCATGACCGGCATGGTCGCACATGAAGAGGTAATTTTTGGCGGCCCTGGCCAGACGTTGATCATTCGGCAGGATTCCTACGATCGGACGTCGTTTGTGCCGGGTGTGCTGGTGGGTGTCCGGGGGGTAGGGCAGCGTCCGGGGCTGACGGTTGGTCTTGAACACTACTTGGATATTTAGGGAGAATTATGGTTCGCCATGTGGATCTTGATGTCCAGCTCATTGCTGCCAGCGAGTTTTTTCCGCCCACGAATGTTGCGTGGCAGCATGATGCCGCATCGGGTGGGGAAGCACTAGCAGAGTTCGCGGGCCGCGCATGTTACGAGAGTTTTGATAAGCCGAATCCTCGTACTGCCAGCAATGAGTCGTATTTGCGGCACATCATTGAAGTGGGGCATATGGCGGTCCTGGAGCATGCGACGGCAACAATATATATTCGGGGCATTTCAAGGTCTGCGACTCACGAGCTGGTGCGGCATCGGCATTTTTCTTTTTCGCAACTTTCCCAGCGCTTTGTTCACGATGGGCAAGCCTCTGTAGTCGTGCCGCCGCTCATTGCACAGGATCCTGAATTATTAAGCTTGTTTGATCGTTGCGTCGAAGAATCTCGTTTTGCCTTTGAAGATCTGTTGGATGGGCTGGAAAAAAAGCTTGCGGATGAGCCCAATGCGCTGCTTCGGAGGAAACAGGCTCGTCAGGCGGCGCGGGCAATATTGCCTAATGCAACCGAATCTCGGATTGTGGTGACGGGGAACTACCGAGCGTGGCGCCATTTCATTGCAATGCGCGCTACTGAGCATGCCGATGTGGAAATCCGTTGCGTGGCAGTTGAGTGTTTGAAGGTATTGCAGCAGCAGGCGCCGGTGGTGTTTGGGGATTTTGGTATCACCACATTGCCAGACGGATCAGAAATGGCGGTGAGCCCATACGTGATGGACTTCTAGCTAGTTGAATTAAAAAACCTTATGTACCATTAGTAGAGCTTAATCAATACATTGGTGGGTGAATTATCCAAGCCCACCGCCTAAAAGAGAACAGGTGAACACTATGACCCAGAACAGCCGAGTTTCCTCCAATGGTGCCGAGGTTTTTGGCACCGTAGCCGTTGCGATGGTGACCCCATTTACTGAGACCGGTGACCTTGACGTCGCGGCAGGCGTCCGGTTAGCACACCATCTTGTTGAGCGGGGGTGTGACGCCCTGATCCTTGCTGGAACTACGGGTGAATCACCAACGACAACAACGAAAGAAAAAATTGAACTTTTATCAGCCGTCCGCGCGGCATTGCCGGACAGTATTAAACTGATCGCTGGTGCGAGTACCAATAACACCCATGCCTCGTTAGAACTCGCGCGCGCATCAGCGGAAGCGGGTGCTGATGGCCTGTTAGCTGTGACGCCGTACTATTCCAAACCAAGCCAAGAAGGTGTTTACCGTCACTTTATTGCGATTGCGGAGGCCACTGACCTGCCGGTTTGCCTTTATGATATTCCTGGCCGTTCTGCAATTCCGATTGCGTCTGATACGATTATGCGTCTGGCAGAGCATCGCAACATTCAGGCGATGAAAGATGCAAAAGGTGATATCGCGGCAGCGATTCCATTGATTGCAAACACTGGGCTCGCTTGGTATTCAGGCGATGACCCTCTGAATCTCCCGTGGCTCTCCGTTGGTGCCACTGGTTTCATCTCCGTGATTGGCCATATAGTTCCGCAGAAATTGCGTGAGCTACGTACATGCTTCGAGGAAGGCGACCTCGCCCGTGCTCGGGAAATCAACGCCACAATGTCCCCGCTGTTCGCCGCTCAGGCCCGCTTGGGAGGTGTCAGCTTAGTCAAAGCTGCCTTGGGATTACAAGGCATACATGTCGGTGAGCCTCGGTTGCCGCAGGTCCCAGTAGACCAAGAGCAACTTGAAGTTCTCCGCACTGAGTTAGAAAAAGTTGGAGTCCTCTAAATATGACTGAACCCCGTAACCGTCCACGAAAAGTTGTCCGCAAAGCAGGTCCGCCTGAGGCTGTTGAATTCCAGGCCCCAGCCGGTGATGCCGAGGCACGAACCACCGCCCAGGACATCAATTCAAGTGACGACAACCGGGCAAATGGACGAAATAACAATAACCGTGGCCGTCGTGGTGGCCGCGGGCGTCGCGACAATGCGCATGGGGGAGGGCGTCGTAACGTTGTGAAATCCATGCAAGGCGCTGACCTGACGCAACGGTTGCCACATCCGCCGAAGGCGCCGAAAGATGGGTTGCGTATTGTCGCCCTCGGTGGAATTTCTGAAATTGGCCGCAATATGACGGTGTTTGAGTACCATAACCGGCTGCTCATCGTCGATTGTGGCGTGCTGTTCCCATCGTCCGGCGAGCCCGGCGTGGACCTGATTCTTCCGGATTTTTCCTACCTGGAAGACAAACTTGACCGTATCGACGCCCTGGTGGTCACCCACGGTCACGAAGATCACATCGGCGCCATTCCATGGTTGCTGAAACAACGTCCAGATATTCCGATTATTGCTTCGAAATTCACACTGGCACTGATTTCTGCGAAATGTAATGAGCACCGGCAGCGTCCGAAGTTGATTCCAGTTTCGGAGACGTCTCATGAAAAACGAGGCCCGTTTGATATCCGATTCTTTGCAGTCAACCACTCAATTCCTGATTGCCTTGGTGTAGCAATTAAAACCGGTGCTGGGCTTGTTGTGCATACGGGTGACATCAAACTGGATCAAACCCCGATTGATCATCGTCCCACCGATCTGCCTGCGCTTTCTCGGTTTGGCGACGAGGGGGTATCGCTATTCCTGTGCGATTCCACCAATGCCACAACACCAGGTGTGTCAAGTTCTGAAGCTGAGATTGGCCCGACGTTGAAGCGCCTCGTTGCGGATGCAAAACAACGTGTCATTCTGGCATCATTTGCGTCCAACGTATACCGCGTTCAGGCGGCTGTGGACGCCGCGGTTGCTGCAGGTCGTAAAGTCGCGTTCAACGGTCGTTCAATGATTCGCAATATGGAAATCGCGGAGAAAATGGGTTACTTAAAGGCCCCTCGCGGCACTATTGTGACCATGGACGATGCTGCGAAAATGGCACCACACAAGGTGATGCTCATTACCACTGGTACGCAAGGTGAGCCAATGGCGGCGTTGTCCCGGATGGCACGTCGTGAGCACCGCCAAATTAATGTGCGTGATGGCGACTTGATTATCCTCAGTTCCTCGCTCGTGCCAGGTAATGAGGAAGCTGTATTTGGTGTGATCAATATGCTTGCCCAGATTGGTGCCACGGTGGTCACTGGGCGTGACGCAAAGATCCACACGTCTGGCCACGGCTACGCTGGCGAACTTTTGTTCCTCTACAATGCTGTGCGTCCAAAGAACGTGATGCCTGTTCACGGCGAATGGCGTCACCTACGCGCGAACAAAGAACTTGCCATCTCCACAGGTGTAGCCCGTGATCAGGTTGTGCTGGCACAAAACGGTGTGGTGGTTGATCTTGTTGGTGGTCGGGCCAACGTGGTTGGCCAGATTCCAGTAGGTAACCTCTACGTGGACGGCACCATCATGGGCGATATTGATGAAGAGGTGCTGGCTGACCGCACTTCCATGGGTGAAGGTGGTTTGATTTCCGTGACTGTGGTGATTGATAACCGCACCGGACGGCCACTGGAACGGCCAACCGTGCAGGCCAAGGGCTTCTCTGAAGACGCTGCCGCGATGATGCCGGAAGTAACGGACCTTGTGGAAAACATCATGCTGGACCTCGCTGGCGAAGGTGAGAATGATCCATACCGCATGGTGCAGCAACTGCGCCGGAAGGTGTCCCGCTACGTTGAGCAGAAGTGGCGTCGAAACCCGATGATTATCCCGACGGTTGTTCCAATGCATGCAGAAGTCACCCATATTGATGACGAAGACATCAAAGGCACCCGGCCGAGTCTGTAACCACGTTAGGCTAGGGCGCATGAGTTTCTCCGCAACAGAACGCAGCGCCCTAGCCGCTCTCATGTCCACGCTAGGGCCGGAACACCCCACCGTGCTGCCCGGTTGGACCACCCACGATCTATTAGTACATTTGGTCGTTCGGGAGCAGCGTCCCGACGCCGCGGTGGGAATTTTGGTGCCCGCGTTCGCCCGCCATTTACACAACGTGGAAGAGCACTACAAACAGCAGGACTTCCATGAACTTCTTGCGCAATGGGCGGCGGGTCCGCGACGCTATAATCCAATGAAATACGTGGACCCGTACGTCAATGCGCTCGAACATTTTGTTCATCACGAGGATGTGCGTCGTTCGTTGCCGGATTGGCGGCCGCGGGAGTTTAGCGAAAGCGAACAACAAGCACTACATCGAAGCTTGAGCGTGATTGCCAAGGTTTTATTAGGAAAATCCCGTGTCCCAGTAGTGCTAGAGCCTCAAGGATTGCCAAGAATTTTGGTTTCCGATCGGCGCGGAGTTGCCGAAGACGGGTCGGATGTGGCACATGTGTCCGGCCCAATCGGGGAACTCATCTTATGGGCTTATTACCGAGAAGCTGTGGGAATTGAGCTTTCCGGGCCTGCCGACAAGATAGTTCGTACTTCAATTTAAGTTTTCGGTGTGGCGGGTGGGGCTTAAGTGACAAATCAAGCTATTCTGTTCGGTATGACC
>JAUMZC010000103.1 GCA_030528295.1 Corynebacterium sp. | reverse complement strand
ATACGGACCAGAACCAACACCTTTGGCAGGATCACCATCTTTAAAAACCAAACTCGACTTTGCCAGCACACTTTCTACAAAATCTGCGCGAGGTTGCTGCAGCATAAAGACCACGGTGTTGTCATCGTTTGCGCTGCTCTTCTTCATATCAATGCTGGCTAACGCCGAACCTAACATTTGAGAATCGGACGTGAACTGGAAGGAAGCTAACACGTCCTTAGCAGTCACCGCCGACCCATCCGAGAACTTAGCTCCGTCGCGTAACTTCACCGTCCATTCGGTGGCATCTTTATTTGATTCCGCCGAAACTGCTAGTTGCATGACCGGCCCCGTAGCGCCAGTAACCACTAATGACTCGAACAGCGCATAAATGCCTGCCCACGTCGCCGTGCTCGAAGCAGCCGAAGGGTCCAATTGATCACCAGGACTGCCGACAGCCGCAACCCTCAAGGCGCTCAACTTCTCCCCTGCGGCGGTAGCACTCTCCTGCCCACTCTCGGGTTGTGAACATGCCGCAAACACCGGCCCAGCTGCGGCAACCGTAGCACCAACCGCAAGCAACTTCATAAACTGACGACGTTTCATGGAATACAGAACCCTTTCACACAGCACCGCAAAAAACCTGCCGCAACAAACGCGGCAACGTTTTAACGGCAAAACAATTTATTCCCTCAATGTGAGGCAACCAGCTCAAATAACATTGGTTAGCCTAAACTAATGTACTACAATTTCGCTGGCAGCTTGCCCACTGGCGAAATTTTACTATATTGAAACGTATTTCCAATAAGCTTGTTTGCAACCTTTGGGACGGCACACACATGAACGAACGGAGATCCCCTGTGCCCAGCATCCAAACAGAAACCGATTTTATTGCCGCGCTCAGTCAACTCCTGGACCGACCAATTGACAGCACGAAAACGCTCCGCGACTTAGGAGTTGACTCCTTTTCCGCAGTTCAACTCCAACGCGACTTGACTGTCAAATACGCTTTCCACATTCCGTTAGGTGCTTTCATGAGCATGGCAGCCATCGCACAAATATTTGCCGAACACTCCAACCAATTGTCCGCAAACAATCAACTTGTCAACCCAACACCTCATCTCCAAGCATCATTACTCAGCAACCCCGATTGGGGGCCCTGGCCTCTTACTCCCGTACAATCCGCCTACTGGGTAGGCCGAGGCGCAGATTATCCACTCGGTGGCGTGTCAACCCGCTTCTACCAAGAATTCGAACTGCAAGTCCCTGACTCAGAGACTGTGGAAAATTTTGTCGCCCGACTTGAAACTGCTTGGAACGAAGTTGTTCAGCGCCACCCAATGTTACGAAGCATTATCACACGCGACGGACACCTCGAAGAATTAGCCAAACATCCAAAGCACGCGATACTTACCTATCGCGCTGCTCCTGATGATCCAGACGTTCTGATCGAACAAAATTCTTCAAACACAGTATCCAAGCGTGAACTCACCCATGCCTGCCCACCGCTGGACCAGTGGCCAATACACACTCTCGGCGCCATACTTGACGGCACGAACAAGCGCATCACACTCTGTATGGGATTTGATGTGCTCCTCCTTGATCTACCAAGCATCATCAAGGTACTTCATGACTGGTCAACGGCATTTTCAACCCCAGGCAGCCTGCAATTTCCGACTGAAAGTTTTGGCAAGCGAATGCTGTTACGCCAACAAAGTTCCGAATACCAACACAGGCTCGAACGAAGCAGACATTGGTGGGAAACGAACGTTCATAAACTTCCCCCCGGCCCCCTACCACTCGACATTGACCTGGAATCCCCGAACTTCAATCCACCAACGTTTCAACGGCACGAAGTAACAATCCCCAAAGAGGTCTGGGACAAGGTCAAACAGCATTCCCAGGTTCGAGGTCACAGTCCATCAATCACCCTGGCCGCCGCATTTGCCTGCGCGCTACGGATATGGGGCGCGCGAACACACTTCGCACTGAATACCACTGTGTTCGATCCAGATGGTTTGCAGCCAAATGCTCCCCTTGGCGACTACACTCGCACCACGCTCATTGATATGTGTACCTGCGACACAGGAACGTCGTTTCAAGATTACGTTGCAAGCCTTGGGCCAAATTACTGGTCGTCGATCGAGCATGCAGACATACCGGTTCATGAAATCCTCCGAATACGCAATTCCAACAGCAATTCCGTTGCAAGTGTTAACGAACTCAACCCTCTTGAATACGCAATTGTGTTCACCTCAGCGCTTGGTGAAGATCTCAGTTCTTCTTGGTTTGGCAGCCCAAGCTATTGCATTTCACAAACGCCACAAGTCCTGCTCGATGCTATCCACTACGAATCAAACGGACAATTGGTGCTCGCCTGGGATGCTGTCCAAGGCGCATTCGATTCCGAATTTCTCCAAGGCATGCAAACAACGATGAAAGCACTGGTGAATGCCCTTGTGGACGATACCGCATGGGATGACCATGCACTTCTTGCTGATCCGTGGATTCGCCAGCAACACCTCATGACGGTGCTCCCACAATGGGACAACCCCTCGATTGCCGCCGGTTTTAGCACAAATAACCAGCACTCTCGCCAATGCATTATCGGCCCAGGCAACACGATCACCGGCGATGAAATAGAACGAGAAATCCAATCCGTAATCAATGGCATTGCCACCACACTTACCCAAGCATCATCATCACAACCAATCCTCGTAATCAAACGTAAAAGCCCACAACAGATTACGACCGTTATAGGCATCGTTCATGCTGGACATAGCTACATTCCAGTTGATCCAGCGTGGCCTGAGGAACGTGTTACCCGCATTGCACAACGTTCCGGAGCAAGGTTCGCCTTCTGTGATGATGATATTGAGCTACCAGCCGAGATCATCAAAATCTCTCCTGAACACAACGGCGAAACAAACCCACCAAAACCAGTTTCACCGAACGATTTGGCGTACACCATTTTCACTTCTGGTTCAACGGGAGAACCAAAAGGTGTTGCTATTGAGCATGGGCAAGCTCGAACTACCATTGACGAGATTAACCGCAGATTCTCGATTACAGACGCAGACACTGTTTTCGGCATTTCCGCCTTAAGTTTCGATTTATCCGTGTGGGACATTTTCGGAGTTCTTGGAGCGGGCGGCGGACTTGCCCTACCAGACCCACAACGGGCAAAAGACCCGCAGCACTGGTTAGACGTACTTGATCGCGCCGAGGTAACCATCTGGAATTCCGCGCCACCACTCATGGAAATGCTCATTGAATACGCAGAAATAGACCCTGTTGCTGCGGCTCGATCAATGAAAAACCTCCGTTTGGTGCTTCTTAGCGGCGATTGGATACCTGTCACGCTCCCACAACGGATTCGAAAGCTTGCGCCACGTGCCCAAGTCATCAGCCTTGGCGGCGCAACCGAAGCGGCCATCTGGTCCCTGTGCTTCGACGCAACTCATTTCGACGCAACAGCACCGAGCGTGCCCTACGGCGAAGCGCTCAAGGGGCAATGGTTTCGGATACTTAACGACGACGCGACCGCAACTGTTCCGCCTGGCGTTCCAGGGCATCTGTACATCGGCGGCGCTGGGGTTGCACGCGAATATTTAGGCGACCCAAAACAAACAAACGAGCGTTTTATCGAACACCCAGCATTGCAGGAGCGTCTTTACAACACCGGCGACATGGGTATGTGGCTCAATGACGGCAATATCCGGTTCCTTGGCCGAGACGACCGCCAGGTAAAAATTAATGGTTTCCGCATTGAACTAGGCGAAATCGATGCCGCATTAACCCGAAATAGCGCAGTCCGTTTAGGCATGTCAGCAGCACCAAAAAGTCCAGATGGAAGACGTAAACTCGTTGCCTACGTTGTGCCAGCAACTGGAAGTACGCTCGATGAAACAACACTCAAACGTGATCTTCGGACCGATCTCCCTGACTACATGGTGCCATCACACATCATGTTAGTTCCCGAACTTCCTGTTACCGACAACGGAAAAATTGATTACCGTAATCTGCCGCTTCCTTGGAACACAGACACGGCACAACAATCTCCCACTAACCCGGAACCACAACACGTGGATCATCATCACTTATTGATGGCAACGCTTGAATCACTCGATCCTCAAAGTACGCCCCTGGCAGCGGGAATAGATTCCTTAACACTGGTAAGAATCGCCAACGCAATCGAAGATACCTCCGGGACGCGCCCTAAAGCAACAAGCTTGCTTGAACAAACCATAGGAGAACTGCTCAATAGCCTGCGTGAGCCGAACACACCAAACGAGATCCCCAACGAGCCTCGACCAACCCAACCCGTGATTCACCATCCTTCCATTGATATCGTGCCTCCGTTCAAACCAGTAGATATTGCCAATACTGCTCCAGCGACCACCCAAAACACACAGAAACCCCATGACTTACTCGCACAGGCCCTCAGCTTTGGCGGAAATGTTTCAATCACAATTCCTACCGAGCCTTCTGGATCACTAGGAGAATACCTAGGCAATGTTGCCGCCTGGCTGCAACAACTGGATCAGCGAGGAATCGAGTATGATGCTAACCCAGCAAAACAACCAGACCAGCTGTACACAATCACGTTCGAACATAAAGAACTGGCCATCTCATCCGAACCAATCATCACGGAACCTCTAGCCGCATCTGCGCCGCTCACAGAACTGCAGCTTTCCTATTACTTGGGCCGCGCCGACCAATGGCTTGGCCAACCGGTCGCGCCGTACTATTACACCGAAGTCGATTGCACGATTACTCAGGACGAACTTCAACGTGCTTTAGACAAAGTCATCGCTGCACATCCTGCACTCCTTCTCGGCGTGCAACCTGATGGCACACAACGTAGCGACCCACGATGCACACCTCACATCACGATCAATGATTTACGTCATTGTTCGCCAAGCCAACAAGAACAAACGCTTACTGAACTTAGGAAGACGCTTCGGCGAGGAACATTACAACCCGAAGGCAAGCCATGGCTCAACATTCATCTCAGTTTGCTTGGCCCTAGTCTCAACCGCCTCCACCTCGGTATCGATATGTTGTTCTGTGACGTTCTTGGCGCACAGATTCTGGCGCATCAGCTCAAACGAGCGCTCACCAACCAACCACTCATCAAGGAAACAGAACCTTTCCTCTCACATGCGCGTTTGCATACCCCAAGCAATATCAATTCATTTTCAGATATTCCAACGCAACCGTACTCAGTGGATATACCTTTTGAGAAAAGTACGGATACAAGCTTTCACAGGAAGACCATTCGCTTTTCGGATAACTCTGTCACTGAGATAAAGGCATGGTCAACGCGTAATTCAAGCACGCTTGATGCCACCATCTTGACCGCAATAAGTTTTGCCGTCGCAAAAACCTCATCATCGCCTTTGCCACCAATCATCACCACCGTCCTACAACGACCAAGAGGACACGAGAATACTGTTGGTGAATATACGTCAACCATTCTTCTCGAATTTAGTAATGATGAAGAGCCGAGCTTCCAATACCATGCAAAGCAAACGGCAAATACGCTATTAGAGTTGGTCCTCGATAATGACCAATCTCATCATGGCAACAATATTATTCGCCAACGCCGAACCGTTACTGGTGAACAATCCAGGTTCCCACTCGTATATTCCTCTGGCCTTACAACTGGCAGTAATACCTCAGAGTTATTAAGTGAACTTGGCACCACAGTCTTTTCCATCAGCGAGACTCCACAAGTACTCGTTGACGTGCAGTCATTCTTTGACGGGCAGGACATGGTCCTCAATATCGATTACCCAGTGAACGTTGTGCCAGCAAGTTGGATATCTGCATTTGCTCAGCACCTTGAACATACTCTCACCAATCTTCATGAGCCGCCCACAGGAGTCATCCTCCCCAGCAATGGCAATAATGATGATAATACTTCAGTCACCATCGAAAAACTTCGATCTATGGTGTCCGAAATTCTTGGACGAACAATCCAACCGCATGAAGATTCCGCAGGATTTTTCGATTTAGGTTTAACTTCAGTCGATTTAATTACCTTGCATCGAGAGCTTCAAACTCAGTGTCATATTGAAATTTCAGTGCTCGATATTTTTGCTCACCCAAATATCAATGCACTGCACTCAAGCTTTAGTGAAACCCCGGGTCAAACGCTCGCCAAAACCCGGGGAGCCAAACGACGCACAATCGCCACTACCTACGCTTTGGATTAATACACCTAATGAACCCAACCAATTTTGTTGCACCAACTGACATCGCTGTCGTCGGCCTTTCATGTGTTTTTCCGCAGGCAAAAACTCCAGAAGATTTCTGGCAGCTCCTCATAGATAAACAAGATGCAACCGAAACACGATCATCGTCAGATCTTGATGCTGCGGGTGTTCCTAAAAAACAGCAACAGCATTCAAATTACATTCCCAAAGGATCCTCATTGGGCGATGTTTCTGGAGTGGATCTGGAGGCATTCGGTTTTGGTATTGCAGAAGCCGCTACTCTTGATCCACAACATCGCATCATGTTGGAACAAGCCTGGCTCACATTGGATCGTTCTGGTCATGGGCATGGCACAGGTATCGAACGAGTAGGCGTATGGGTCGGTACAAGTTATTCTTCTTACCTTCACCATCATCTGCACGCATCGTTTGACCCTCTTGGAGGGGTTGATCCAATTCAGTCTCTGCAAATTGCGTTAGGCAATATGCCGGATTACCTTGCCACTGGAATTGCATACCGGTTAGGACTCACTGGTACAGCAATTACTGTTCAAACTGCCTGCTCTTCTTCGCTAGTAGCAATACATCAAGCATGCTCAGCGCTGATTCTCCACGAAGTCGATATGGCTCTTGCAGGCGGTGTGACTGTCCATTCACCGGCTGGGCGTGGATATGAATATGTCCCTGAGGGCCCGTTTTCTCGAGATGGAACAACCGCAAGTTACGGTGCGCAAGCTAGTGGCGCAGTTTTCACCGAAGGTGCTGGCATGGTCGGTTTACGTCGACTATCAGATGCACTGAATGATGGAGATCCAATCCTTGCTGTGATCGCTGGAAGTGCCGTTAACAACGACGGCAATCGAAAGGTAGGTTTCACTGCGCCTTCTCCCGAGGCACACGCTGAGGTAATTGCAGAAGCTTTGGGTGCCGCTGGTATTTCACCACGCCAAGTTTCTTATATTGAAGGACATGGCACGGGCACTCCGCTTGGCGACCCAATGGAAGCTCAAGCATTTCGTACGGTGTTCGGCACTAGTGACGAACCTTGGTGCACGATCGGGTCAGTCAAGTCGAATATCGGGCATACCGAGGCGGCGGCTGGAATTGCTGGCTTCATTAAAACAGTCCTCGCGCTGCAACATGAGATTATCCCAGCATCTCTTTATTGTGATCCCCCTCATCCAGCGCTAGGTCTTGAAGGTGGTGCTCTAAAACTCGCCGTCACTTCGCAGCCCTGGAAACGTGGGCAAACTCCCCGATATGCAGGTGTAAGTTCATTAGGTTTTGGTGGCACCAATTGTCACGTTGTGCTCAAAGAAGCCCCGTTACTACCCCACCCGAACGATGAACCGCAATTTCATATGTTGCCACTCAGTGCTGCGTCACCGGAATCGCTCGCAGCACTTCATGGCCAGTTCCGTACATGGGCAACTTCAAATTCGGATCAATTGAAATCTGCCGCTCACACCCTTCGCTACGGAAGGAAACAATGGCCGCATCGACAGGCATTGATCACCGATGGAACGAACTTTGAGTCCACATCCGCGTCAATTGTTCGATCAAATGCACGCGTAATTTGGGCTTTCCCCGGCGGAGGTTCACAACGAATCGGAATGCTTGAAGATATTCTGCGACACGATGCAATTGCTGCGGATTTATTTCAAAAACTACGTTCCGATTTTCAAGCATCATTGCGCATTGACATCGCCCGAGTTTGTGCGCCTGTGTTATTTGATATTCAGCAATGTTCTCCGGACGATCCTCTCATTGGCCTACCAGCATTGTTTGCAACAAGCATTATTCTCGCGGACAATCTTCGACGTCATGGATGGGTCCCCGACGCAATAATTGGACACAGTGCAGGCGAATATGTTGCCGCCGTCGTGTCAGGAGTTCTCTCGCTAAACGACGCCGTGGCAATCGTCTCAGCACGTTCGCAAGCGCTTGCGGGGCTTCCTGCAGGGGGACTACTACGTGTGCGATGCGATGCAGACAACACCAATGCACTGTGCAAGGATTTTCAGGATTGTTCCGTGGCTGCTTGGAATTCTCCTAGGAGTGTTGTCATTGCTGGTCCTGAAAAGCAGATTGCTGCGATGGCACATCGCCTTGGATCACAAGCAGAATTGGTACCCATTCAGGTCCCCGCACATAGCTCATTAGTAGAACCTGCGGTTCCTGATGTCATCGCTGCATCTCGAGCAATCGTTGCTCAGCCCCCGGCTATCCCCTGGTTTAGTTCAGTTACAGGTCACCAACTACAACATGGCGACGTTCACTCACGTTATTGGGCAGACCACATGCGTAAACCAGTGCAGTTTTATCAAGCACTCACTCATGCACTACATGATGTAACGCAAGGTCATCATGATGCCATTGTTGTGAACGTTGGGCCTGGTGCGGTGCTCGCTTCATTGGCTCGCGAAGCACAACATCCTCGTATCGTTGCAACACTCACTGTGTGCAATGACCAGGGAATACCCACGATGCGTGACCTTTTATTCACCGAAGGACAACTATTTTGCTTGGGGGCTCATCGCGTTTCGTTTAACGAGTTTGAGTCTCCACGAA
>JAUMZC010000102.1 GCA_030528295.1 Corynebacterium sp. | reverse complement strand
TCATTCCCGGCTCATTCGCCGCCGGCGCGGTGAATTCACCCAAATATTCGATAGCCTCGGGGTCGAATATAATACCGAGTTCCTCGTAAATTTCCCTACAAACGGTGGTCCGCGAATTTTCTCCTGGTTCTATTTTTCCGCCCGGAAGCATAAACGCTTGTGTATTTCGTTTTCGGACACTCAACACTTCCCCCATCGCATTTCTCAACACCAGCGCCGCAATTCGAATTTCCGTCATCGAACGATCATGTCAACTGATGGAAAGTTTGCAAAATGTTGATCTTCTTGGGCCGCCCACATATCCCAATGTTCCTGAAACTCCGGGTCCCGCCGCAGTGCCCGTTGTTTTCGAACGTCAGCTGGAGCTTCAACGAAGATCGTCAACACCTCCGCCCCCGCCGCGGATATTGAGTCCCTGGTAACCGCACCAACGCCTTCGATAATGAGGTCCCCGTGCGGCACCTCAACCCACGTTGAGGGGCGATCATGGTCCCAATCCCACATCTGAAACCTTCGCTGTGTCATCACATCGACCACCATCGCGCTTCCACGAGCCAACCCCGACCATCCCGGATAGAAATCATCCAAATGCACTACAGGCACCCCAAACTTCGCCCCCAGCATCCGAGCAAGTGTCGTTTTTCCTGATCCCGATCTGCCATCAATCAATACGATCATCGTTTACGCACCCAAAAACCGAAAAGAACCCGTCATAACCGAAACAGTGATCGAGCATGCCGCAATGCCAACGCAGACGACGAGCACCAGGGCGTCGATACGCGAAAGTTTCGATTCCCGCGCCCACGTGCGCGGACCCGCACCGAAGCCGCGCGCTTCCATCGCAGTGGCCAGGGCTGAACCACGACGCAACGCCAACACCAACAACCCAAACACCATGCTGAACGCGTACCGAATCCGCCCCTGATCGGCGATGCCCCGAGCACGACGAGCACGAGACATCGCGTCCCAGTCGCGCCGAAACAACGTCAATAATCGAGCGCCCGCCACGGCACCAACAACAAAACGAGCGGGAAGCCGCAAAATCTGCGCGAGTCCATCACCCAAATCCGTGGGGTCCACATTTGCACTAAGCACCACAACTGGAATTCCCACCGCCAGCACACGAACCATGATTGCAAGCGCCAATTCGAGCGAATTATCGGTAACACGTGCGAATAGGAACGAGAAGTACTCATGCCCCTCTGGGCGACCATACAACGCCATCGAAATACCGGAAATAGGCGCAGCCAACAACACCGGAATACTTCGCCGCAACACCATCATCGGCCCCACCCCAATCACCGGAGCCAGCACTAACGTCCATGCCAATGACACAGTTGCAGACACCACATCCACACTCAACAGCAGCGGCGTGGTCACGATGATAAGCCCAAGAATTCGTGTTACTGGGTTCATAATTTCACCTCGTAATCCCCCAGTAAACGTAAAAATAATTCATCGTGGGAAACCGAACACAGGGTGATTCCTTCCTGTGTTAACTCCCTGAGGATCTGCACTAACTCCAGGAACGTTCGCCTATCTTGGCCAAATGTGGGTTCATCCAACATGAGCAGTTCGGGTGCTGCCACCAATGCCGTTGCCACCGAAAGCCTCCGCTTTTGTCCGCCAGACAACGTAAACGGATTCGCCTCAGCCAAGTGTTCCAATCGCAAGCGGGCAAGCAACTCTTCGATTCGTTCCTCCGCATCTACTCCCATCACTTGTGGGCCAACACGAAGTTCATCGATCACCGTACGTGCCACGAACTGGTGTTCAGGATCTTGAAACACATATCCGATCCTTCGCGCTAATTCCCGAGATTTCCATGTGTATGGCGGCCGAGCAAAACCAGTGATCCTACCCCCAAGTGGGCGCAAAAGCCCAGAAAGCGTCAATAACAATGTGGTTTTTCCTGCACCATTATGGCCAGTGATCACCGTCGACGCACCCTTGCGTAGTTCCACATTCCGCGGCCCTCCGATCGGCTCCCGATAACCGGTCAGTAAATCTTCAGTTGCCAGGAAGATCTCACGGGATTGACGTCGCTCAAATGTTGGAATCGGCGAGTTTGGTAACCACACTCCAGGAAGCTCCAACGAGTCCAAAATTTCTTTCGGACCATCCGCGACAATGCCGCCGTCACCGAGCACGATGACGCGCGTGATCACGTCCAACCATTGTTCGACGCGATGTTCGACCACAACGAGCGTCGCACCTGTTTCATTCACAGCGTGGTGCACGGCGTCGACAACCTCCGAAACTCCTTGCGGATCCAAGTTAGCCGTCGGTTCATCGAGCAAAATCAAACCCGCTTGCATCGCCAGCACGCCCGCCAACGCCAAACGTTGTTGCTGGCCACCTGACAATTCCGCAGTCGGGTGATTCAGCGGTAGCGTCAACCCCACGGCAGCAAGCGAAGCCTGAACCCGAGGCCAAATCTCCTCGCGAGGAACCCGCAGGTTTTCACACCCAAACGCGACATCATCCCCAACACGACTCGCAATCACTTGCGATTCTGGATTTTGTAGCACCATGCCGGCAGGGCCTGGATGAATCGAAATTTCTCCCGAACGTTCCCCGTCTTCAACATCACCTAAGACGCCAGCGAGCGCAGCCAGTAACGTTGACTTCCCTGAGCCTGACTCCCCCAGCAACAACACGCGTTCACCAGGTTCGATATGCAGATCCAGCCCTTGTAATGCTGGATCTTTTCGGCCCGCATGACGCCATCCAAACCCACGGGCAACGACTTCACTACCAGCCATTACACCAAACGCTGCCGCTCGCGACCCGCGGCGAACCGATCCAACGCGCCGGTAGCCGCCAGTGCGCGCACCAACACAAACGCCAACACGCCGGCAAGAATCGCCCCTGAAATTGCAAACGTGACTAGGTAGATCACATTAAACATTGCATCTTTTGCATAATTTGCGCTCGTAAACAGCTCAACGCACCAGCCGCCTACTGCTGCACCAATACCTGCGCATATTGAAACAACCACACCAAAACGCCGGTAGCCAAAAATGAAAAATACCAATTCAGCGCCCAGTCCCTGAGCGATGCCGGAATACAATGTTTCGATTCCCCATTGATTCCCAATCAAAGCGGAAACTGTAGCCGCAACCACTTCCACAAAAATCGCGGCACCTGGCTTTCGAATGATCAAACCACCAAGCACACCGCCGAGCAGCCACACACCATTTGCCACTCCACCAAATCCAGGAGTGAGCGCATCAGCAGCGGTGTACCACGCATACCCGATCGAATTCCATACCCAAAAAATCAGTCCACACGCCACCCCAAGCACTGCCGCAATCACAATATCCACAACGCGCCAATGAGTATTCATGCTTGATGTATCCTTCCTCCGCCGGAATGATCCGGATCAGGTTCAAACGGTTCGCTTAACGCATCTCAGCCTGAAAGAAAATCAGACTCCCGCGTGGCAACTACTATACGTGGCCCTCAAACGGGGTTACTCTTAGGATATGAGCAATCACACCAGCAACATCCGCCCCTTTGGTTATGCTGCGCTGCTCATCGTCGCCGCATCACTCACAGCTTGCGACCCGCAACCAACACCGCAGCCCCAACCAAGCCCACAAGCCACTGCCCCAGAAACAAACGTCCCGCAACAATCACACACAAAACGCACGACGTCGCCCCATTGCAAAGCTGATCAACTCACCGCCAAAGCATCCGAACCCGAAGGAGCTGCAGGAAGTTCCTTTTACACCATCACATTCACCAACACCGCAGAAAGCGAGTGCTCACTGGTAGGTTACCCTGGCGTCTCGCTTGTTGATAAGAAGGACAACCAGCTCGGTGCGGCAGCAGATCGAGAAACTGGTGACCCTGGAAGTGCGGCGACACTGCCCCCGAATGGAAGTGCAAGCTTCACCCTCCGGATCAATAACGCGCTCGCCTACGAACCGAAAACCTGTTCAGCCACTGACAGTGCGACAAACTTGAAAATCTACCCTCCTGAAGAACACGGCTGGATTTTACTTCCATTCTCCGCCACTACATGCACAAACCCAGACATCAATATCCTCAAAGTGAGTGGTGTGCGGTCAGGATAGTGTTGCCATAAACAACTGCTGATCAATGCAAATCCCTGCACGTTGACCTTCACCCACACCGGCGGCAACAAACCCCAACGGCGCAAACGCATCCCGATTCATCGAGCAGTCCCCAACTGCATACACCCCCGGCACGCTGCTCTGATGTTGCGAATCAACCATGATCGTGTTCCAATCTTCGCTGATCTCGCATCCTAATCTCTCAGCAAACCGATTACTCTGCACGGCGTCCGGACGGTAAAAAATCCGGTTCCGCACCACAGTTTCGCCATTTTCAAGATGTACTACCAGCTCTGGCTCTATTCCCGAAATACGAGTGACAGGAGTCTCGATTGTTGTAAGACCTTCCGCATCCACCTCATGTTCTTGCGTGAACACAATGACATCTTCGCTAAAACGGTCGCGTAAATATCGCGCAATAAACACATCGAGCGGCCGTGATACTAGTACTCCAATCGTTGCGTCAGTCGATTCGAATCCATGACAATACGAGCAGTGATACACACCATTGCCCCACCGTTCCGAAAGCCCTGGCAAACCACCAAGAAGATCATGCTGACCTGTAGCTAGGAGAAGATACTTTGCAGTTGCAGTCCTCCCACCAAACGTAATTTCGAAATTTCCCAGCTCGCCGGTAACACGGTCCACCACTGTCGTCCTGCGTTCAATACCCGGATATTCATTCAGTTCAGCTCGGCCAAGGCGCAGGAACTCGGCTGGTGAAACACCATCCCGCGTGAGGTACATATGCATTTCAGGTGCAGGTGCATTGCGTGGGTCACCGGAATCAACAAGCAGGACGTGACGCTGTTGACGCCCCAATACTAATGCTGCTGAAAGCCCTGCTGGACCCCCGCCAATAATTGCCACATCAAATACTGTCATTTCAATGCCTTTCTATTTCGATGGTTTGATCAGCCCAAGCACAAATTTCCGATTCATGGCTCACCGCCAACACAGCAACACCTTGTTGGCACAAGCGATCAACTTCAGCCAAGACCAGATCCCTAGTTTCGGAATCAAGGGCGGAGGTTGCTTCATCAAGAAGTAACACCGATGGTTCTTGCAACACGGCGGCGGCAAACAACACACGTTGCCGTTGGCCACCCGAAAGTTCACGCGGCTTATTGTCTACGCATTGCGCGATCCGCAGCCGTTCCAATATCGACATATCATCGGTGCTAGCGCGCCGGCGCAACAACCGACCAATGTTCACCGCAGGGTTCAAACTCAATGCCGCATCCTGCGGTACCCAACCTATGCTTCGGCGCTGCCCCAACTTACGCTGTCGAAGTTGCGCTGGCAACTGCTCACCGTGCAAAAGTATCGCTCCGCTATCGGGTGTGTGCAGGCCGAGCATAGCCCGCAACAATGTTGTCTTTCCACACCCTGAAGGACCCGAAATTGCGATCACTTCACCTGCATGTAGCTTCAAATTCAGCGGATTTGGTCGAGGCGCATTCCCATGCCCAGCAAGTAGTTCACGGACCTCAAATACTGCGGATTCCGCATTGTGAGTACCAGAACGGGTGTTCCTTGCAGCGCTTGGTGGTGATCCTAAATACACCGTGCGATCAGCAAACGCATGAGCGAATTGTTCGTCATGCGTAATCACTATGATCGCTGCTGACTTAAGCGTTTTGAGCAATGCCCCAACGTTGCATAGCACCTTCGAATCGAGCCCAGCCGTCGGCTCATCGAAAATCACAACCTCAGGGGATGAAACCAGTCCACGAACGATTGCTGCTCGACGCCGCTGCCCACCAGAAAGCGCACTCGGCAAAGCATCGATAAGCTGATCGATTTCCAGCGCTTGCATTACATGTACTGGATCTTCCTCGCTGCGCTCCGCAAACAACTGCCGCAACGTCATATGTGGAGTGAGCGCTGCGCCAGGATCTTGGTCGATATAGGAAATCCGTTGCCGAAGACGCCGCAAGGCTCCACCAGAGAGCTGAAGCGGCGAATGTGCCAGCACAGATATTTCGCCATTGGAAACCACTAATCCTCTTGGACATTCCCCAAGCAATAATTTGGCAATGGTACTTTTTCCTACTCCGGATTCGCCCATCAGTGCCACTGTTTCACCAGGTCTTACTTCAAGGTCAAAGCCGTCGAATAATCGTCGTCCTGTAACAGTTTTTACTCCAAGGTTTTTCACTGAAATCATAAGGAGTCTCCTTGATCCAGCAATATGCTTGGCGGCACTGTTAAGGCGATAATGGCTAACGCTGGTGCAGCGACACCCAAAGGGTTTAAGGTCACACCACTCAACCCTGAATGAATCAATGTTGCCCATGTATCGTCACCATTGCCGCCACCGAGAAATGATGCCGTAGCCGTTACGTACACAGTTGCGATGAATCGCAAGGACATATCAGTGCCTAAAGGCCGAGCTAATACCGGTATGATCTCGTGGAGCACAATGTCTCGCCACCGCTGCCCCGAGCACAACGCGGTTTCAATAAATCCCGCAGTCAACACCCGCTGCAATATTGACTCAAAGAAACGGCTCGAAAAAGGAAGCGATAGCAAGACGCTGCCAAACACCAACCAGCCTGGTGCAAGTCCGGTTGAGGCAGCGATCGCGAGCATCAGAATAATAGGCGGAATCACCAATAAGGCATCAAGAACCATTCGCAGCCCGATGTTGGGATAACGCAGTGCAATGATTCCAAGCAATAATCCCGCAGCACTCGAAAGTACTGCCGAAATCAACGGGACAACCACCAATATGGAATTCCCAGCAAGCATGCGAGCTGCTATATCCCTACCAAGCCGATCTGTTCCAAAAATATGTTCGACAGAGGCGGGTTCGAATAAACCACCTATCGGTTCCTGTGGGTTCGGCAACCCCAGCACACCAGCAACCACGGGCCCCGCAAGTGCCAAGACAATTGCCACCGCCCACACTGACCACATCACACCACGGATCATTTCACCACCACCAGTCTGCGTTTTTGCTGGTCCGCAATGGCAAAGCCCAACAACGTTATCGCCGCAATCACTGTGGTCAGTGACGCCACAGCCTCAGTTTCCCGCTGGGAAACCAGTCCTGTGAGCAACCCACCGATCCCGGGATAGCCGACCACAGATTCAACCACTACCGCACCCGAAATTAAGTACGGCACAACTGCAGCAACCAGCTGCGCAATCGGAGCGGCAGCCACTGGCAACATGTGCTTCCACACCACCCGCCAAGGGTGAATACCAGCAAACCTGGCCGCTTGTATATGCGGTAGCTCAGCGACGTCGATAATGACGGAACACACCATACGCAATAGCCAGCTCCCTGCGGCAATACCCAATGCCACAGCAGGAATCACCAAAATAATTGGCGTGTCCAACGGTGTTTTACCGGGTCGAACAAGGGAAACTTGAGGCACAAGTTGCCACTGCACCGCAAGCAATATAACCAGCATTGTTGCTATCGTAAAATCCGGGATTGCAATAAACGTTTGAGCCGCTCCCTGGACCAACCGGGATTTCCGCACCCCAGCAAACACCCCGCCCGCGACGCCAATCAGCAACACCAACGGCGCCGCGGCAGCAGCAAGAATTGCGGTATTGCGCGCAGCTGGCAACGCTAACGCAGCGACGGGCTTCCCCGAAACGAGCACATTACCCAGATCGCCCTGGAACATGTGTACTAACCATTCGGCGAGTCGTTCCCACACGGGCCGGTCAAGGCCCAGCTCTGCGCGCCGAGCCGCTACTTGCTCTACGCTCGCTGGGCCCAACGACTGCGTCGCCGCATCACCGGGCAAAAAATCCATCAACAGGTAGATGACCACGGCAGCCAGCAGCAGCGTGACGACGCCGCGGACCGTTTGCCGCACAATATTCATCACTGTGCAACAAATACAGGTGCCCCCTGGGACATGATCACATCAGGAGTTCCCTTGACCCGACCGTGCAGCGTGTCCTGCACACCCCACAAGACTGTTCCGCCATCATCTGCATAGGTTGCAGCCAACTCATCAACGAGCTTGGTGCGCTCAGCGTCATCAACCGTTGCGCCGATCTTGGCGAGTTTCGCATCCCACTCCGCGTTCTTACCCCATCCTGACAAATTGAACGTACCGTTGGTTCCAGACGTAAATTGCAACCCATATTCGGTTGGGAAATTCTGCAGATACGTAGCAAACAACGGCAGCTTCATCAGGCCCGGCATGTCACTGTAATAACTCGACGCATCGCGCTCATCGACAGTGACAGTCACACCCGCTTCCTTCAACTGCTCGGCGATAAGGTGCGCGGCGTCGTTCATACCAGGGCTAACGTCGGCAGTTGTCAGCGTAAGCTCCTTCACCTTCGCTGCTGCAAACAACTTCTTTGCCTTATCGACGTCGCGTTCAGCTGCAAGATTCTTGGGGTAACTTTCCATCCCTTTACCCGGGACATCGTCACCAGGCTGCCCATGTCCATCGAAAATTGTTTTGGCTAACTTCTCACGATCGATCGCCAGTTTAAATGCGCGGCGGGCATTGACATCATTGAACGGAGCCATCGAAGTGTTCAAAAACAGCCCTAAATTCTTGGCATCAGAAGGCCCATACGTCCAGATTTCAGCACCATCCGTCAATGTTTTTGCCGCCACGACCGGCAAATCCAGCGCTAAGTCAACTTCGCCGGAGTTCACCGCACGAATACGGGCGTCAGCATCACCAATTACGCGCACTTCGAGCGTGTCTGA
>JAUMZC010000101.1:4618-9029 GCA_030528295.1 Corynebacterium sp. | reverse complement strand
TTACACCATGTTGTGCCCAATTGGTGTATTTGGCGACAAAACTTTGACCCCAGAGCGGGTGCGGTGTCGCTTTTTACACCAATTGCCCACAAGATGATGTTTTCAGCGACAAACCCCAGGTAACTAATTGTACACAATTCAATACTTCTCGACGGCACACACACCAGCAACACTAAAACTGCAGGCAGCGGCGGACGCAGCGGCAGCAACCCCCGCCGTGTAGTGCAGGATGTTACTCCACCGAAAGGACCCCGTTTTGGTTCGGGCCGACGCCTTCACCACGGGCCTCGGCATCGGCGGCGAGGCGTTCCAGCACGGGAACCAGCAGCCCAAGCGCCTTCCCGCGATGGGATAGGGCGTCTTTTTCTTCGGCCGTGAGTTCGGCTGATGTGCGGGGGCGTGTCTCAGTGCCGGCGACGCGGTCGTCCTCTTCGTCGGGGATGAAGAGCGGGTCGTATCCAAAACCATTTTTGCCCATGGGGGTTCGAACTAATCGACCTGACCAGACGCCTTTTTCAATGAACTCCTGGCCATCGGGGGTCACTACTGCGCACACAGATACGAATGCTGCGGTGCGGCGACCAGAGGGAACATCTTTCATTTGCGCGAGGAGGAGTTCGTTGTTGGCGTCGTCGTTTCCGTGGCTGCCGCTCCACCGGGCAGATAGAACACCTGGCATACCGTTGAGTTCCTCCACTGTCAGCCCGGAGTCATCGGCGATAGTGGTCACCCCGGTTGCTTGTGCCCCGGCGCGCGCTTTGATCAGGGCATTGTCCGCGAAGGTCCGTCCGTTTTCCTCCGGCTCCGGATACCCGAGCAAATCCTCCGAGGACACCAGTTCGATTCCCTGCACCCCCGCCGCATCGAGCACACGTCGCAATTCTTTGAGTTTCTTGGGATTGTGTGACGCTACGTGCAATAACATGACTTAGCTCTCCAGTGCTGATTTTTGGGCGGCGATGAGCTCTCGGCAGCCTTTTTCCGCGGCGTCGAGAAGCGCGTTGAGTTGGTCGCGGCTGAATGTGTCGTGTTCGCCGGTTCCCTGCACCTCAACGAACTTGCCGGCGTCGGTCATGATCACGTTCATATCCACCTCAGCGCGGGAATCCTCCTCGTACGGCAGGTCCAAGCACACGTGCCCATCAATGATGCCAACAGACACCGCGGCCACGGGCGGCAACAACGGGTCACCCGTGACGACGCCGCGGCGCTTCAGCTCTGCAACAGCATCGGCGAGTGCAACATAGGCGCCCGTAATGGCGGCGGTCCGGGTACCACCATCGGCCTGAAGAACATCGCAGTCAATCGCAATTGTGTTCTCCCCCAGCTGAGTTAAATCAATCGCAGCCCTGAGCGAACGCCCGATAAGCCGGGAAATCTCGTGAGTGCGTCCCTTCACCTTCCCCTTGACGGATTCCCGAGGCATCCGCTCGTGGGTCGCCGCTGGCAACATCGAATACTCGGCGGTCAGCCAACCCTCGCCGGAGCCCAATTTAAACCGCGGGATTCGCTCCTCCACACTCGCGGTACACATAACACGTGTGTTCCCAAATTCCACGAGGACGCTGCCGGCAGGATTCGTGGTAAATCCCCTGGTAATTTTCACTGGGCGCATTTCATCGAGGGCGCGGCCATCCGCACGTGCAAAAAGAGTCATGAACATACAGTACTACCTCAACACCACGGGCACCCGGGCCAGTCAGCGCTTGGCTAACTACGTTCGTTGCGGCACTGCACCCTCGCCATTCCCCGCAAGTGAGTACTATTCAGTAGTATGTTGCAGCTGGACAACGTTGCCCGGGAAGGCTTTTTCCAGCCGGTCAACCTTAGTGTTTCCGCCGGCGAGCGCGTCGTCGTATCCGCCCCCTCCGGCTCAGGTAAAACACTTCTTCTACGCAGCATTGCGGAGCTCGACCCCCACATCGGGACCTTGCTTCTCGACGGCCGCCTCTCCCGCACGTGGGGCATCCCAGCTTGGCGTTCGCAGGTGATGTACGTTCCACAGCGGATTGCGTTTCTGCCAGGGACTGTCCGAGATGTCCTTCGGCATGCCTTTCAGTTTAAAACCCATAAAGCGAAAACATTTTCAGAAGATGAAGCTGCTGAATTACTACGAACTCTTGGGCGATCATCCAAACTCTTGGACCGTGAGACGAATCATCTTTCCGGCGGAGAGGCACAAAGTGTGGCGCTGATCAGGGCGTTATTGTTGTCGCCACGAGTGTTATTGACCGATGAAATCACCTCCGACCTTGACCATGCTCTGGCCGGCCGGGTGGAAACCCTTCTCATTGAATGGACGTCTCAACCCGGGCGCGCCTTGATGTGGGTCGGCCATAATGCTGCAGAGAACGAGCGGATAGCGACGTCGACAATCACCCTAGGAAAACCATGAGTCTCACACAATTAGCCCTCGGCGCGCTCCTGATGGCTATTTCCCTTGGTTTCTCGCTGGCGCTGCGGCTCAAGCTGGGCCGCCAGATTCTTGTCGCTTCACTGCGAATGACTGTTCAACTCCTGCTTGTTGGGCTGATTCTGAGTTGGCTGTTTTCCCTTTCCTCACTGTGGGCCGTGATTGGCGTTGGCTTCATCATGACAACACTCGCAGCCCATGCCGCAGCCGGACGGCCAGCTCGAACATATCCGCAGATCTTCCTTGACAGTTTCCTATCTGTGTTCGGGTCTGCTTTTCTGCTCACAGGCATCGCGCTCGCTGGGATTATCCAGCCGGAACCTTGGTATCAACCGCAGTACTCAATCCCGATCCTCGGCATGGTGCTGGGAAATGCGCTCACCGGGGTATCCCTGGCAATCGACCGCTACACTCACGCCCTCGCCACTGAACGTGATCTCATTGAGAATCTTCTCACCCTCGGAGCCACACGCTGGGAGGCAACTCACGCGCATTTCCGGGACGCGATGCGCGCCGGCATGATCCCCACATTAAACAGCATGACGGTCATGGGAATCGTTTCGCTACCAGGCATGATGACCGGCCAAATCCTCGGCGGCACGGACCCTACCACCGCCGTACGGTATCAAATTCTCATTATGTTCATTATTGCCGCCAGCACAACCATCGCCAGTGTGTGGATCCTCAGCCTCACCTTTCTCCGCATGTTTGATAACTGGCATAGACTTCGACTAGAAAGGCTCGTCGAACGCTAGGATGCTACTAGCCTAGGAGAACAGTCATGCACTGGCTTCCACTGATCTACATCCTTATCACCGGTTTTACTGCGTGCGCAGAATTCGGTTCGTTTGTTTTTGTCCATCCAGTTCTGCGAAAACTACCGCCGGAGTTTCAAATTCAGGCTGAGCAGGGACTCGTCACAACATTCGGAACGTTTATGCCCATCGGCATGACCGCGTCAGTCATCATCGGCATTACTCACGCGATACATCTTTGGGGCACACATGACACCGCCCAGTGGCTTTCGTTTATTGCAGCACTGTGTTTTGTTGTTGGGCTGATCGCCACGTTGCTGCTGAATGTTCCGCGTAATTTCTCGGTGACCAGGTGGGATCCCAAACATCTACCGACGAATTGGAAACAGCAACGCATTATTTGGGACCGTGCTCAGGGGCTCCGTGCAACGTTGTTTCTTGTTGCTTTCGTCCTACTCACGGCGTCGATATTTGCCGCCCCTGGGCAAATCTAGCGTTACTCATTGCAACCAGGGACTGGTTTCCAGCTACTCTCCTGAATCCCCTTCGAAAGTTCATCCAGTAACGTAACGCCAGTTTCGTAGCTGCCATCGCCAGCCTGCGCAGCCATAGTCACCACAATGTCAGAGCTCCCTTGCGGAACAATGGCCATCTGCCGGACTAGATACTGCCCCTCCAAGTTTGGCCCCCAACCGCCCTTGATAGCAGCACGATCAATGTGCCCAAGTCCGAAACGATGTTCGGATGCAACGTCACGCATTGCCGCAAGCACTGGCCGTGCCTGCGGTTTGCAACGCCACCCCTTGAGGAATTTCGCTTGGTCTACAAGACTCCAGGTTGTCTGCCCTACTGCGGAAAACTCTGGCCGCACCTGCTCAGCCAGTACATGAGTTCGATCATCCCCCGAGTCATGAATCACTTGTTCGACCTTCAATGCCGCTTCATCGGGCGTTCCAAGCAGATTCCACATAGCATCCGCAGCGGAATTGTCCGAAGTGCGAATCGCGGCGTCAATAAGCGCTGCAGAATCGCCAAATTGTTCGCCTTTCAGAACGGCCGATGCGAGCGGAACCTTGGCGGTAGACCACGCCGGACCTTCGGACAAATTTCCGAACTCCTCGACACCAGAACCGTCGATCACCACCACACCAACCAGGTGACCCTGGCGCTGTAAATCATCAACCCGGGCACGCAGCGATTCAAATGAACTTTCGGATTCGCCGCCACCACCGCCACCACCGCC
>JAUMZC010000101.1:0-4608 GCA_030528295.1 Corynebacterium sp. | reverse complement strand
ACACTAGTTGCAGTTTTCGAACTCACTGGCAACTGCTCCGGTGTGCCTATCGTGCATGAGCTTAAGCAACTTACAACCACTACCAGGCGGAGGAATTTCACAACACTACCAGCCATTATGTCTCCACACCCGTCCAATGAACCACCTAACGAAGTTGATTTCGTGCGATATTGTCAGGGCATTTTGGCAGCGGTCTCCACCCGTGTTCCTCAGGTTTGGTTTCACGAAGGAATGTTTGCAGACTATCCGCAATTTCATCCAGCATTTCTTTGCCAGTTTCGTACGTACCGTCGACAGGTTTCGCCGCAATGGCCACCGCCAGTTCGCCATCACCCCAGGGAATCAGTGCGAATTGTCGCACCAGGTAGCGGCCCTCAGCGTCCGGCCCCCAACCACCTTTAAAGGCGCTGTTTTTTATTTTTCCAATACCGTACGTATGTTCAGGGATAATGTTTCGCATGGCATCCAGCACTACGTCAGCCTCCGGCCTGCACCGCCACCCGGCAAGAAATTCGGTTTGATGTTCTAATCCCCAGGGGATCCGACCAAACACCAGCTTGCGTTGTTTAATCTGCTCAATTGGGATTTTCGTGCGTTTATCGCCGCCCGTACGAATCACTTTCGAAACTTTTTTCGCCGCCTCTTCGGGTGTTCCAAGTTGAATCCACAGCGTTTGCGCAGAAGCGTTATCCGACATGCCGATCGCCGCATTGATAAACGGCTTAGCGGTTTTCGCATACTCGGTGTCGAGCACGGCCGCCGCAATAGGCACTTTGATCGTCGACCACGCGGGCCCCTCACGCAGCGTGCCAAAGTTGACCGTTCCGCTGGCACTCATGATGGATATGCCCGCTTTGCCGTCGTTGCGTTCCACCTCATCCACGGCCTTTTCGACGCCCTGTAGGTCGGGGGCGTCGAAAAGCACCGGGTTGTTGCGCGTTGAGGTTTTTACGGTATCGGTTGGCGGAATCACGTCCGGAACGCCAACTGTGCAGGAACTCAGCGAGCAACACACTATGATGACCGCAAACAGGCGGCGTTGATGTGCAGTTATCATCATGACCCTACCAGCAGTTAAAGAAGTACGCGCTGCACATCATCTCGGTATTCATGCTGGTTACGCGAGATCTCCAGACCACGCTGATAGCCGCGATCAAAGGATTCTTTCCAATACGGGATCGCGATCACAAGGATAATCATCAGGCATACAAAACAGCAGGCAGCAATCAGCGACAATCTCCCCCAGCACAATAACTTCGTTGGAGGTTGTTGCTGGTAATACATCGGCGGCACACTGTACCCAGTGGGGCCGTATCCAGGCTGTTGGTACTGCTCATAATACGGAGCTTGCACTGGGCATGGATAGTGCTGGGCATTCAGGGGGAGAAATTGCGAAGTAGGCATTTCGTCAGGGACCCGGTGAGGGTGTGTCATCAATTACTCCTCCTAGGCTTGCAAGGAACATCCAATCATGAGTTGATACTCGCCAAACCGGCTAGCGAGGGAACGTAAACTCCATGCCTGGTTTGCCTAGAGACACTTTACCGTCAAATTCAGCTTGAGCCGCACAGAGTGCCCCTGCCGGGTCTCCCCATGGTGGGATGTGAACAAGCACCAATTCCCGGACACCAGCAGCTTGCGCGATTCGACCAGCATCAGCACCCGACATATGAATATTGGGCACCATATTTTCACTGCTCGCACCCCACGTTGCCTCACATATGAACAGGTCTGCAGCAGCAGCACATTCAATGAGTTCATCGGTGTATGCGGAATCACCAGAGTATGCGAGCACTGAACCCGTATGCGGCTCAACTACGCGTAGCGCATACGATTCGATCGGGTGCACTGCCCGGTACGGAGTAATCCGCAACCGATCAACGATCTCTGATTGCCGTTCGACCCATTGTGTGAACGCGAAAGTATCAGACATATCGTCGATTTCACCGGGCGCATCACCAGACAACAAACCCATGCGTTCAGGGGTTTCCTCCGGCCCAATACACAGGTGACGTTGTTCTGCACGTGCAGTGGGGTGGTATCGACGCCACACCAACAGTGATGGAAAATCCAGACAATGGTCCGGATGTAGGTGGCTAAATACCACGTGGGCGTCGGAGGGATTTTGGGTTTCTTGCAGTGCGGCGAGGACGCCTGGGCCGATATCCATAAGGACTGACGGGGCGTTGTCCACTGAAATGAGGTAGCCGGAGGCAGGATTGCCCGGCGCGCTGAGGCTGCCGCTACACCCGAGGATGGTCAACTTCATATGGCTACTTTGCCATGAATATTCCCAAACACGAATCTGAACGCAAGGGAAGCCGCGAAGATTACATTTCTTCCAGTAACCTAACCTCGGTCACATGTGGCCCCAGGAAACGCTCGGCGAGCTGCGCAAAAAGTTCTGGATCACCTGTTGATTCAAACGTTCGAGTCGCTTGATGGTCTTCGTCCGCAAGCATGTCCTGTTCGCTCAGCACCCGTAGCACATCTTTGGCGGTTTCCTCGGCGCTGGAAACGAGCGTCACATGATCCCCCATTGCAAGCTGGATCACACCCGTAAGCAGCGGATAGTGGGTCCACCCCAACACAAGCGTATCGACGCCCGCCGCCTGCAGGGGCTCCACATACGCTTGGGCAACCCCCAATATCTGCCTTCCAGAGGTAATTCCCCGTTCCACAAAATCCACAAAACTGGGGCACGCCTGAGCGAATGCCTCCACATTCGGGGACGCTGAGAATAGGTCTTGATAGGACCCCGAATTGATAGTCCCCACAGTGCCAATCACACCAATTTTCCCATTACGGGTCGTGGCCACAGCCCGCCGTACCGCGGGCAAGATCACGCCGAGGACCGGGACGTCGTAACGCTCGCGGGCGTCGTGAAGGAACGCCGCAGTCGCGGTATTGCAGGCAATAACGATGAGCTTGCAGCCGCGCCGTACTAATTCATCCGCAATGCGAGTGGCATGCCCGCGCACTTCGCTGATCGACAGCGGGCCGTACGGAGCATGGGCCGTATCGCCAATATAAACGATTGATTCATGCGGCAATTGATCAACAATCGCCCGAGCCACAGTCAGCCCACCGACACCAGAATCGAAAATACCTATGGGAGCATTATTCACAGAAACCATCGTAGCCAGCTATGAAATGTACACGTTCGCACCCTGCCCACCGGAGCAATGCACATAAGAGCCTTCGTCACGACACTTCATGTCATACGTCTTCCCCGTCACCGGACTCTCCACCCGTATTGAGTGCTCCTTCGTCGGCGGCGTCGAAAAGTTGAACAGGTACGCCTGATGTACCGCATTCGCAAATTCATCCGAAGTTGGGCCGGACTTATAAAGGTTCACCAAATAGCCCGCCTGTGCATCGTTGCGCGCCGATTCATTCACCGGCTCCGCAACCGATGGCAACTTCGCCTCCGTCGGGCGCTCCCCCGGCGGCTTCCCCCGCTCGGTTTCACTTGACGTCTGGCTTGTCGACGTCGTTTTCGTCGCTGTCTCCGTCACAGTTTCCGCAGTCGATTCTACGGTCGAAGAAGATTCCTCCGAAGAAGCATTTGAATCTGTGATTGGGCTGTCCTTGAAGGTGCTATACACAAACACCGCCACACTAAGAAGCACCACCAAAACCAGCGTCAAAATAATAATCACAACCGGCAGGATTGGCCGACCTTTATCGGGCGCTGCCTCAAACGTAAACTGCGGCTGCACCTGAGGTTGCGGCTGAAAATGTTGTTGCAACGGCTGCGGCTGCGGCGCCTGAAAACCAGATTGGTGCCCAGAATCATTGCCCGGCGGACGCGCCCCCGCAGGCAAGAACGTGGTCTCCTCAGATCCGCGCCGCTGCGAGTTCGGAGCACCTTGCTGCTCGCCATTGCTCCAGTAATTTCCCTGGCTATACGACGACCCAGAATCTACCGGGGAAAACTGGGTTGTTGGATCATTATTCCCCGGATCCCAATCATCATTCGAACTCGGGAAACCACTGTCTCTCATTATCCCGTCCTAATCGCATCGCAAACTACTGGATATGAGTAGACCCCAAGAACGAAAAGTTGGCAACATCAACAAGTACCCGAACTACACCCCCACTCAGGCGATAAAAACAACCCGATCACCTGGCGCTACGCAACGCACATGTGCTGAATAGTCCTGACAATGCAGCTCCACATACTCCTCAGCCGCTGCATCAAAAACCAATAACAAGTGATCCCCCTGGACAGGCTCCGTATACGTGGAAACATACTCATATTGCACTTCCACCGCGAACTCATCCGACACCTTCCCGGCCTTGTACACATTAAACAAATTCCCAGCCGGATGATTCTGCTTCGCCGCAACATTCACCGGCACCGCCTCAGGCGGCAACTTTGGATCCTTCGGCCGGTCAAGCTCTTGTAGCTGGCTGCCAAATTCCTCCAGCGGAGCATCACCCCGCTCTTCGCGACCATCACCCTCCCCCTCTTCAGCCACTTGCTCAACACCCTGGGCAGCCTGATCACCCTGCTTACCCATCTGGCTATAAATAAACAGCGCAGCCCCACCCGAAAACATTGCCAGGAAAAATACCATCACCACCAGGAACACCACAATGCCG
>JAUMZC010000100.1 GCA_030528295.1 Corynebacterium sp. | reverse complement strand
AGTAAGTTTGCTCAGTCGGTTTGCCACAATGTCGCCGCCGCCGGAACCGAAGACGTCTACGGTCGAGCCATCGGGAAGCACCATGGCGCACATATTTTCAATTACGCCGGCGATACGTTGACGTGTTTGCAAACTAATTGAGCCCGCGCGTTCAGCAACTTCAGCGGACGCAGCCTGCGGAGTGGTTACAATCAGCAATTCTGCATTGGGTACTAATTGTGCGACCAAAATAGCGATATCTCCGGTGCCTGGAGGTAAATCCATAAACAGAACATCTAAGTCTCCCCAAAATACTTCCGAAAGGAATTGCTGAATTGCGCGGTGCAGCATTGGGCCGCGCCAAACTACGGGCGCATTTCCTTCTGTGAAGTGGGCAATAGAAATCATTTTCACGCCGTGCGCGATTGGCGGCATAATCATTTCATCAACTTTTGATGGCCGATCATCTGAACCCATCATGTGTGGGATGGAATGGCCATAAATATCGGCGTCGAGGATGCCAACCTTCAGCCCGCGAGACGCTAATGCCGCAGCTAGATTCACGGTCATAGACGACTTGCCGACGCCGCCCTTGCCTGACGCAACTGCAAAGACCCGGGTTGTGGAATCTGGCTGTGCGAATGGGATTGTGGGCTCCGCTGAACCCCGAAGTTTGGTGCGTAATTCGCGGCGTTGTTCATCGCTCATAACGTCGGTAGTGACCGTGACGTGCGAAACTCCATCAAGGTCCTTGACTGCGGCTTCCACATTGCGTGTGAGTGTGGATTTCATTGGGCAGGCCGCAATAGTTAAGTAAATCTCCACCGCCACATTAGCCCCGGAAATGGAAATAGATTTCACCATTCCGAGTTCAGTAATGGGGCGACCAATTTCGGGGTCCTCTACGCGGGATAAGGCGCCGCGGACAGCGGATTCAGTGAGAGTAGTCATCACCCACCGATATTAGCGCTCTTGCGCAATATCCCCTTGGGTAGGTTCCGTTAATTCGTGTGAATGATCGAATTCGCGGTGTTCGCGGGCGATGCGGGCTGCAGACTCATCATCAAGTTTGGCTTCAATGCGATCCAGCAGGGTGCGCAAATCTTCCAGCTCGTGGCGCAAATAATCACGGGTCACAGTGTCGCCGATAGCAATACGCACACCGGCGAGTTCGCGTGCCAAGAATTCCGTATCAGCCTTTGTTTGCTCCGCGCGACGACGATCCTCGTTGAGTACAATGCGGTCGCGGTCTTCTTGCCGGTTTTGGGCGAGTAGGATCAGCGGCGCCGCGTACGCGGCTTGGGTGGAAAACGCCAGGTTCAGCAGGATAAAAGGATAAGGGTCCCAATTCCACCAAAAACCACCAATATTCAGGGCCACCCAGATTAAGACGAATACTGTTTGCCAGAACAAGTATTCGCCGGTGCCAAAAAACCGCGCAACCTTTTCTGCAAATGCGCCGACGGTATCGCCGTCGAGACGCAAAAGTTTTCGGCGAGAACCAACAAATGGGGTGTCCAAGTCACTGCGTGAGTATTCAGCCACTGCGTCACTCCTTTACATGGTTCAAAGCGCGGGTTTTAGTGCGATTGTTCGATGCGCTGTGGTGGGGGCGCAATCCAGTCTCCCGCCAGTTTTCGGGGAGCATATGGTCGAGGAGGTCATCCACGGCGACTGCGCCAAGCAAATGATTATCATCATCCAAGACCGGGCCGCAGACCAAATTGTAGGTGGCAAAATAGCGTGCGGCGGTTTCCTGGCTGTCATCGGCATACAGTGGCGGGAGATCGGGGTCGAGGATACCGCCGATCAATGAGCTGGGTGGTTCTCGCAAGAGTTTTTGCAAGTGAACACAGCCGAGATAGGTGCCGGTCGGCGTTGCTGTGGGCGGCCGAACCACAAATACAAGCGAGGCAAGCGACGTCGGCAATTCCGGGTTGCGTGCCATTGCAAGCGCCTCAGCCACGGTGGTTTGCGGGGTGAGGCTCAGCGGCTCGGGGGTCATGAGCGCACCAACCGTGTCCGGGGAAAACACCATGAGTCGACGCACCGGGGCGGACTCTTCTGGGTCCATCAGTTCGAGGAGTACGTCGGCTTTTTCGTCTGGGAGTTCACCGAGGAGGTCTGCGGCGTCATCGGGGTCCATTTCTTCCAGCACGTCGGCGGCACGCTCAATGTTCAGGTTTTCGATGACCTCAGTTTGGTGATCCTCAGGAAGTTCTTGGAGGATATCGGCGAGCCGTTCATCATCGAGCTCTTCCGCGACGCGTTGCCGCTGCGCGGCCGAAAGGTTGTGCATCATGGTGGCCACGTCCGCAGGGCGCATGTCTTCAAACTGTGCAATCAGCTCAGCCGTGGCATTCGTTTGCCCGACACCAGCGGCGGTGATGCCGTGAATATGCGACCACGGAATGACATGGAGATCGCCTCTACGTCCGAAAGAATATTTCTCGCCAAAAACTGCAACTTTTGTAATAACCCAATCGCGGGTGCGAGTGCGCTCAAGTTCAATATCGGCGATTTCAACTGCGCGAGAATGAAGGTGATCCATTTCTGGATCGTCAGTTTGAACACGAGAGCCGATCAGGTCGCTCATAATGGTGAGCTCGCCGATTCTGCGCTGGAAGGGGCGCATATTAACTTGCCCGGATGAGAGCGTGATTTCCTGTGGTTCGATCGCTGATACGCGCAGCATCGGGACGAAAATACGCCGCTTATTCACCATTTCCACCACGAGTCCAATCGCGCGGGACGTTTGTCCATTTGGTCGAACAATGACCACTACGTCGCGGACGCGGCCAATCGATTCTGTGTCTGGTCCGCGAACTACCATCCCTGACAGGCGTCCCGCATACACTCGTGTTACTGGGCTCATGGTTGTAAAGTCTAGCCACTTATGATGCGTGCTAGGGATTTTGGGGAACTAAGTGCACTGTAACTTCGTTATGTTATTGAGTGATCGTTACTACATTTGAAGGAGATTTCTGCACTATGACCACCCCAGGCAAGGGCGTTGAACGCTCGTCTCGGCCCCTCCCGCAGGGCTGGCCCGTGGGGAGTTTTGCTACCTACGATGAGGCGCAAGCTGCGGTGGATATGCTGAGCGATCGGGGAGATTTTCCTGTCGACGAGTTAACGATTGTCGGCGTGGACCTTATGGAGGTTGAACAAGTTGTCGGTCGCCTCAGTTGGGGGCGGGTGATTGCTGGCGGTGCGGCATCTGGAGCCTGGCTCGGACTCTTTTTCGGAATTCTTATGGGAGTGTTTAGTGAGAACTGGCTGGCACCGCTCATTCTGGGTGTCAGCATGGGCATCGTGTTCGGCATCGTCTACAGCGCTGTGCCATACGCCGCCTCACGCGGGCGTCGAGACTTTGCCACCACAACACACATCGTTGCTGGGCGTTACGACGTCCTGTGCAACCCCGCGCATGCACGTGAGGCGCGGGATGCGATCGCTAAAGCCAATTATTCCTTCGGAGCAACCACCACATAAGCAATACCGAACCCACCATGACCCCGAGCACAACAAAATACGCGTATTTAATTTGTAGTTCGGGCATGTAATTGAAATTCATTCCATAAATCCCAGCAATCATTGTGGGCAATGCAGCCATGCCGACGAGTGCTGAGATTTTTCGCATATCGCTATTTTGTTGCAACGTAATCTTTGCGACGCCCGCGTCAATCAGCGATGAGAGCCGCTCGTCGTAGCCTGCAACACGGTCCGCGGCGATAAGTTCATGATCTAAAACGTCACGAAAATACGATCGAATCGATTTAGGGATCAGGTCTTTGTGATTTTGAATTAACGCTTGAAGTGCGTGAGCCAGCGGATCAATAGCGTGGCGCATCTCCAGAATTTCCCGTTTCAGCATATAAATCTGCTCAATATCAAACCTGGAATTTGGGGTAAACACCTGATTTTCTAACTCATCGACGTCATATCCGAGTTCCGTGGAAATACTCAAATACTCATCCACGAGAATATCCGCGATTCGCCACGCGACCGCCGATGGCCCCATCGCGCAGCGTTCTGGATCCTGTTCAACCTTCTGCCGAAGTCCTGCGATCCTGGTGTGTTGGCCGTGGCGAATCGTAATAATAAAGTCCTTTCCCAGGATCATCTGCACTTCGCCAGTGGAAATAATCTCCTTCGCATCCGAGACCGATTCATGCTCCTGGTACTTCACTGACCGCACCACAAGAAACAGTTGATCGTCATAGCGTTCGACCTTTGGGCGCTGGTGTGCTGCAACCGCATCCTCCACGATCAACTCATGCAGATCGAATGCTTCAGCGACGTTATTCATGTGTGTTTCCGTAGGTTCTAGCATCCCTAGCCACACGAAACCCTGTCCCCGGCTGCGGACCTCCGCAAGTGCTGCTGCGTATGTGAATTCCTCTGGCAGCCGCTCGCCACCAACATAGACACGGCAGCGTTCGATCACGCTTTCCATTGATCGATGTGGGTCGGTTCCGTTGCGAATGCTCCTACGTGGGGTAGCCATAACCGTCGCAATCCTTTCGCAGCGGGGGACAAAACAGCTACAGTGTACGCGCTTACGCGTAGAGTGGAACGTGCTATCCGTATCCCACACCAACCAGGGTTTTACATGCATCGTCGAAGTACGCCAGCCACGCTTGCTGTCCTAGGGCTCGTATTCACACTTGCCGCCTGCGCCGAGGAGCCAGGCCACATGCAACGGGAATCCGAATACAAGCCGATCGAAATCGCCGTAGTGGATCACTCCTATGAGCAGTTGATCCTCGGTGAACTGTATCAACGTGCGTTTAAAATCAAAGAGCGTGACGCGTTTTTAAGACTTTCCGCCAGTGACACTCAGGTCCGAAAAATCGAACGAATCCGTAATCGCACCGCTGACCTTGTTATTGGCTGCACCGGGGAACTCTTGTACGAACTCAACCCGGACCTGGCTGAAGAAATCTCAAAGGAATACCGGCAAGCGATCGCTGAAGGGAAAGTCGATTCAAACAACGGTGAATGGCGCGACCGCGTCTATCGAGAAATGGTTGGTGCATTGCCCGGAAAGCTCAGCGCATCCGATCCTAGCAACGCGATCGCCTGTTCAAACTATGACGGGCCGGAATTGCCTCAGAACGTGGTGCCCGTATATCGAAAGCAAGTTCTAGATCGTGACGACAAGCTCGTACTGAACTACATCAGTGGGCTAATTTCCACGCAAGACATGTCCAAACTCATCAAAGAAGCAGAACAGGAAAACTCCGCCTCCGCCGTGGTAGATCCGTACCTTGCCCAGTCCGGACTTTAATATTGGTTGCTTGCTCCGAGGCTTGGAAGTTCTGGGAGTTGTGGCCTGCCCCCTGGGCGCGGTTGTGGTGCTGTGACCTGTAAGTTGTCCGGAACTGGCGATGTTAGGTCAACAAAACAAGCCAATTCCGGACATGCTCTTTGTAAAACCCCAGGTCGCAACAACGCCAAAGTCGGTAACTGGCTGCCTTTTTCTGCAAACCCAGCCAGTTCCGGACAAACCGCAGGTCAGAAGACATTTTATGGAGAAAGCCCCCGCCGATGACTCGGCGGGGGCTTCAAGCGTACTCAAAAACTAAGGCTTTTAGTCCGCGAAGGCGGCGTTGAGCAGTTGTTCCTGTTCGAAGTGGTGGACCTTCACAATGCCAGTGGAAGTGGAGGACTGGGCACGGCGGGATACGCGCTTCATTGGCAGCATGCCAGGGATGAGTTCTGGCAGGTGAAGGCCAAGGAATGGCCATGGGCCCTGGTTGGCGGGCTCGTCTTGGCAGAAGCGGATCTCTTCGGCGTTGGGGTAGCAGTCGAATGCTTCCTTCAAACGGTTGAAGGGGATTGGGTGCAGCATTTCGATGCGGACGATTGCTACGTCGTCGCGCTTGTCCTTGGCGCGACGCTTTTCCAGTTCGTAGTAGAGCTTGCCGGATACCAGCAGGATCTTCTTGACCTTGTTCACGTCGCCGATGACCTTGCCGTCGCGATCTACCAGGCGTGGATCGTTGATGACCGAGCGGAACTTCTTCACCTCAGTGAAATCTTCCAGTGGCGATGCGGCGGCCTTCAAACGCAGCATCGATTTCGGAGTGAAAATCACGAGCGGGCGCTTGAGGTCTGAGAGTGCGTGGCGGCGCAACAGGTGGAAGTGGTTTGCCGGGGTGGAAGGTTGGGCAACAGTCATGGAACCTTCGGCGCAAAGCTGCAGGTAGCGCTCGATGCGGGCGGAGGAGTGGTCTGGACCCATGCCTTCATAGCCGTGAGGCAGAAGCAAGATCACGCTGGACTTCTGGCCCCACTTGGCTTCACCGGAGGAGACGTATTCGTCGATGATTGTTTGGGCGCCGTTGGCGAAGTCACCGAACTGAGCTTCCCATGCGACGACGGCGTCGGGGTTGCCTACGGAGTAGCCGTATTCGAAGCCCATGCCTGCGTATTCGGTCAGGGCCGAGTTGTATACAAGGAACTTGCCGGTGCCTTTCGAACGAGCGAGTTCATCAATGGGGTTGTATTCCTCGGCGGTGTTGGGGTCGTACATGACTGCGTGGCGTTGGGTGAAGGTGCCACGGCGGGAGTCTTCACCTGCGAGGCGTACGAGCTTGCCGGAGTTGGCAAGGGTACCGAAGGCAAGGAGTTCGCCCCAGCCCCAGTCGATGCCGCCTTCGACCACGGATTCGGCGCGCTTTTGGGCTACCGGAGCGACGCGTGGGTGCATTTGGAAACCTTCAGGCAGGTTGATGTATGCCTGGCCAATTTCCAAGAGGTCGGCCTTGGATACGGAGGTGTCCAAGCCGTGTGGCAGGGATTGGGAGAGGGTGATGCCCACCTGTGCTTCGGCGGCTTGCTTCTCGGCAAGGCGAACCTCGTTGAACACAGATTCCATTTGGTCGTGGAAGTCGCGTGCAACTGCTTCGGCGTCTTCTTTGGAGAGGTCTCCGCGGCCCAAAAGGTCTTCGGTGTATTGGGCACGAACTCCAGCTTTTTGTTCGATGATGTGGTACATCTTTGGCTGGGTCATGGAGGGGTCGTCGGCCTCGTTGTGGCCGCGGCGTCGATAACAAACAAGGTCGATGAAGACGTCCTTGCCGAAGCGGCGGCGGTATTCGGTGGCGAGCTGGCCAACCCACACGACAGCCTCGGGGTCGTCGCCATTGACGTGGAAGACTGGGCAACCGAAAGCCTTAGCGAGGTCGGTGGCGTAGTGGCTGGAGCGGCCGGAGTCCGGGGTCGTCGTAAAGCCAATTTGGTTGTTGACCACGATGTGGATGGTGCCGCCGACGGTGTACCCGCGCAGCTGAGCGAGGTTAATAGTCTCTGGAACGATGCCGAGGCCCGCGAACGCCGCATCGCCGTGGAGCAGCAGCGGCACAACGGTGTAGCCGTCCGGACCCTTATCGAGGATGTCCTGCTTGGCGCGCGCAATACCCTCCATGACCGGGTTGACGGCCTCGAGGTGGGAGGGGTTAGCGGTAAGGGTGATCTTAATTTCACCTTCGCCAAACATTTGGAGGTGGCGGCCTTCAGCACCGAGGTGGTACTTCACGTCGCCGGATCCGCCTGCTTGTGCCGGATCCATGTTGCCTTCGAACTCGTTGAAAATGGTGTGTAGCGGTTTGCCCACGATATTCGCCAACACGTTCAAGCGGCCGCGGTGTGGCATACCGATCACAACTTCGTCGAGGCCTTGGCCTGCGGCGGTGTCGATGGCGGCGTCCATCAATGGGATCAGAGACTCGGCACCTTCAAGGGAGAAGCGCTTCTGGCCCACATATTTGGTCTGTAGGAAGTTTTCGAACGCTTCTGCGGCATTGAGCTTTTGCAGGATGTACTTTTGCTCGGCTGGGGTGGGTTTTGCCATTCCGGCTTCGAGACGGTCCTGAAGCCACGTACGCTCGTCGCGGTCCAGGATATGGGTGTATTCGGAGCCAACCTTGAGGGTGTAGGCGCGGCGCAGGGTGGAAAGTACTTCGCGCAGCGTCATGGTTTCGCGTCCGGCAAAACCGCCGACGTGGAACGTACGGTCGAGGTCCCAGAGGGTGAGTCCGTGAGTAGCGATGTCCAGGTCACGGTGATCTGGAACGGGCATACCTGGCTGGTGCCAGTGCAGTGGGTTGATGTCTGCGATGAGGTGACCACGTGAGCGATAAGCCTCAATCAGCTGCATCACACGGGTGTTCTTATCGACGCCCGTGTTCGGCAGGTCCTGTGCCCAACGTACAGGGGTGTACGGCACGTTCATGGATTCGAAAATGTCATCCCAGAACGCGTCGTCGATCAGCAGCTGGCTCATGGTGCGCAGGAACTCGCCTGATTCGGCACCTTGGATGATTCTGTGATCGTAGGTGGAGGTAATGGTCACAAGCTTGCCGACGCCCAGCTCAGCCATACGGTCTTCAGAGGCACCGGCAAATTCGGCAGGATAGTCCATGGAACCAACGCCAATGATTGCGCCCTGGCCCTTGGTGAGACGTGGAACAGAGTGGCGAGTACCAATGCCACCTGGGTTCGTGAGCGAAATGGTAACGCCGGAGAAATCCTTGCCGGTGAGCTTGCCAATGCGACCGCGCTTCACTACATCCTCGTAGGCTGCCACAAACTCGGGGAAGGTGAGGTTTTCGCATTCCCGAATTGCAGCGACAACCAGTGCACGAGAGCCGTCTTTTTGGGTCATATCAATGGCCAAACCCAAATTGATGTGCTCAGGGACGATCAGGGTTGGTTTGCCATCCACAACTGCGTAGGCGTTGTTCATAACTGGATGCGCCATAACGGACTTTACTAATGCATAGCCGAGGATGTGGGTAAAGGAGATTTTTCCGCCGCGGCCACGTGCAAGTTGATCGTTAATGAGCGACCGGTTTTCGAACATAAGTCGGGCTGGCATATCCCGCACGGAGGTTGCTGTGGGAACCTCAAGGGAAATATCCATGTTTCGAGCAATAGCCTTCGCCATGCCCTTGAGGGTGCTTTCGCCAGCACTGGGCATGTCCTGAATTTTACTCAGTGGAGAAGCAGCCTTCTTTTTTGCCTCCTGAGCAGCTCGAATCTCATCGGGTTGATGCATTTCCGGAAGGTTTTTCGCTGCTGGATTTGTGGTCTGTGGGGCAGCGGTGGCTGTGGTTTTCGCTGGCGGTTGGGCCGCAGCTTTTGTCTCGCCCTTTGCGGGTGTGGGGGCGGG
>JAUMZC010000099.1 GCA_030528295.1 Corynebacterium sp. | reverse complement strand
CTCCTCGTAGCCCTCATAATCGTAGGATCCACCGCCAACGAAACGCTCGCCGCCCCCATACACGGTGTTGTGATCAAGTGGCTCGAAGTATTCCGTGGGTGGGTCTACTTCTTCGATCCATTCTGTTGGGTCGTTATTGCCACCTGGTTGGGTCATTGCTGGTTCCGTTTCTCCGCCTTGCTTGGGTGTCATCAGAGGTGATAAACCAGCCGGCGAGTGCCCCACCGATGCCACCGAAGAGGTGTCCTTGCCAGCTGATTCCCGGAGTGCCGGGGATTACTCCCCAAATGTAGCAGGAATAGGCAGTGGCCAATATGACACCAAGGATGATGTGCAGGAGGTTTCGGTTTGCGATGCCACGTATGACCAGGTAACTGAACCAACCGTAGATAAGTCCGGAGACCCCAATATGATTTGTCCCAATACCCCCGAACAGCCAGGTGCCCATGCCGCCGACCACCGCGGATATTGCCGTGACTTCCCAAAATACGCGTCTGCCGGATAGCCCGATCAGGAAGACGAAGATCGCACCGGGCATGGTGTTACTCATCAGGTGCATCAGGTCCGCGTGGAGGAATGGGCTGGTCACAATGCCGCTTAAGGCGCTGGGATCGAGGGGATGAATGCCGTAATACTTGAGCCAGCCGCCGGTGAGGGTGTCCAGAATGAAGACGCCCCAGATCGCCACGACGAAGCCCACGGTGAGGCGAATTGCTGTGCCGATTCGTCGTTTACCTGTGTGTATTGGGTTTTCAAGATCTGGGGTTGTGGTCATTTATGGGGCCTCCATGGCGATGTCGCGGTAGCACGTCAGACCGTAGCCGGGGCTGGCGGCGGTCACGGCGTCGATAATAGCCATGTGCACAACTTCAGCGGCGGCGGTGGAAAGTGCAACCATGTCTTCCAGGGCGCTTTCCGACGCCGCGCCTGTGGAGATGGCAAACAACGTGTCGCCGTCGAGCGGGGAATGGGCGGGGCGGATTGCGCGGGCGAGACCGTCGTGTCCGACCATGGCGAGGCGTTTGGCTTGTTGCTTTGTCACAGGTGCATTTGTCGCGATCACACCTATGGTCGTATTGAGCTTGGTCGCAAGGGGTTTCAATCGACTGAACGCCGCGAGGTCTACCGGAGGGACGTCCGCACCCCACAGCGTCCCGTTTCGCGTATCGACGACCGCGCCCACAGGGTTTGCCACCACGCCTGCGGCGACCACATACTCGCCGACCTTCGTACTGGCCTGACCGAACCCGCCGCGTAGTACCCCGGCGGTTGCTCCGCAACCAGCACCAACACTGCCAGATGACCTATCAGCGGGACCATCCAACGCAGCGATCGCAGCCGCACGCCCATCCGCAGCGGTGGGGCGGTGCTTGGGGTCGCCAACGAGGAGATCGAAAATCACGGCACCGGGAACGATCGGGACGATAATGTCTTCGATCACTCGAAAACCGATTCCCCGAGATTCCAATTCCTGCATCACACCGTCGGCTGTGGCCAACCCGTAGGCGGAACCACCAGAAAGCACCACGGCGTGCACTTGCTGGACCGTATTATGTGGTTCCAACAGATCCGTCTCGCGGGTACCTGGCCCACCTCCCCGAACGTCTACTGCCGCGGTGGCACCTTCGGGGGTAACAATGACCGTAACCCCGGTGTCCCCCAAACTGGTGTGCCCAACGTGGAGGTTTGGGACGTCGAGAAGCGAACCGGCCATGCTAACCCCCCATCATTGCGTTCAACAGGGATTCTTCATTGTAGGCAAGCCATTCCAGAATGTTTTGGCGGTCCTGCTCCACCGCCTCACCGCCGCGCAACTCACCGCTGGCAATAAACAGCCGAATATCATTGAGCCCATACAGCCAAGCCTGAGCCTCCTCCTCAGACGCATGCACCTGCACACCCCCATCAGGGCCAAGCGCCTGAGAAATCACCTGAAGATTTTCCAACTTTGCGCGGCAAATATCATTCTCGTGGAGTGAACGCAGGAGGGCATTATCACCCTCATACTCCTCGTCACCCTCACGTTCGAAATCCGGCAGAAGACGAGCAAGCGAAGGATCCACCGGCGGCTCCCGGTGCCCACTCGGCATCCCGGTAAGCTCAGCAAGATCATCCTTGGGGGCGGTGCGGCAGCGCTCAATCAGCGCCTCAGCCACAATTGCGGCATACTCCCCAAGGACTTCCCGTTCCATGGGATCAAACGTAGCTACATATTTAGCGGCCCTCATGAGGCCTTTCTTTTTCCGCCAATGTGCCATTTCCTACTTACCCAGCCTGTTGCATAGTGGCCCAAAGACCAGCGACCTGCAGCTTTTTCACGTCTGCTTCAACTTTGTCACGCTCCCCGGAACTCACTGCGGCTTTCCCTTCGGTATGCACCTGCATCATGAGTTCATGGGCGCGTTTCTTGTCATATCCTAGAACGGTGTGGAACACATAGGCGACATAGCTCATGAGGTTGACGGGATCATCCCAGACGATGCACATCCACGGCAGGTTCTCGCTTGTGGCAACATCTACATCAATCTGCTCATCAAGCTCCGGCATCGCCATTGGGGCGGACGGGGTACTCATCGCATTCATGTGCACTAGATTAGTGGCTTCACACAATTTGTGCTGTGCACCACCGGGCTAACGTCTACAGTAGGTGGTGTGAATAATGCCGCACACGCATCGTCAATACCGCCTAACCGTTCGAGTGCCTTCCTGACGGATAAATATGAGCTCACTATGCTCCAGGCCTCACTCATGGACGGCACCGCCCATCGGCAATGCAGCTTTGAAGTCTTTGGCCGACGCCTCCCCAACGAACGCCGCTATGGAGTGGTCGCCGGTACCGCCCGCGTGTTGCGCGCAGTCCGAGACTTCGTATTCACCGAAGAACAGCTCGCTGACCTCGATTTTCTCAATGATGAAACCCTCGAATACCTGCGCAACTACCGCTTCTGCGGACATATCGATGGCTACCGTGAAGGCGAACTGTATTTCCCGTACTCCCCGCTGCTGACGGTCCGCGGCACCTTCGCCGAATGCGTCATCTTGGAAACCGTGATCCTCTCGATCATGAATGCGGATTCCGCAATCGCCTCCGCCGCGGCCCGAATGGTCACCGCCGCTGACGGCCGGCACATCATCGAAATGGGATCCCGACGCACCCACGAATACGCCGCCGTTACCGCCTCCCGCGCAGCCTACCTCGCGGGCTTTAACGCCACCTCAAATCTCGAAGCCGCCCACCGCTACGGCATCCCCGCTGCCGGAACATCTGCACATTCCTGGACACTCCTCCACGTCAATGACGACGGCACCCCCAACGAAGAGGCCGCATTCCGCAGCCAAGTGGAAGCCCTTGGGGTAGGCACAACACTGCTGGTAGACACCTACGACATCGCACGCGGCGTCGAAACGGCCATTCGCGTAGCTGGCCCCGAACTCGGCGGCGTACGCATCGACTCCGGCGACCTCGGCGTACTCACCCGCCAGGTACGCCAACAACTGGATTCCCTCGGCGCGCACAATACCCAAATTGTGGTCTCCTCCGACCTCGACGAATTCACCATCGCAGGTCTCCGCGGCGACCCCATCGACGTCTTCGGCGTAGGCACCTCAGTGGTCACCGGCTCCGGCGCGCCCACCGCAGGCATGGTGTACAAGCTCGTCGAGGTCGACGGCATGCCCGTGGCCAAACGCTCCCGCAATAAAAAGAGCGTCGGCGGGGCAAAACGAGCACTGCGCGCGCACCGAAACTCAGGCACCGCAGTTGAAGAAATTGTGTACCCATTCCACGCGGAGCAACCCAATATTGGCACGTTGAACGCTCACGAACTGACCGTTCCATTCATTCGCGACGGCGCGACCGTAGACAACCTGCCCACGCTGGAGGAATCCCGGGCCTACCTGGCAAAACAACTGGTCACGCTACCTTGGGAAGGGTTGGCTCTCTCGCGCGATGAACCCGTGTTGAACACCCGGTTTGTTGGTTTTGAGTGATTTCGGGTGTTGACGGCGCCGGTTTTGGTTGTTCCGAGCTGGGTTTTGGTTGTGCGCAACCATTGACGTGAGGTTTTGGTTGTGGCGAGCCGGGCTCCGTCACAGATTCCATAAAATCCGCCAAAATCCGCCGTTTCTGATGGAATTTGTGACAGTATTTTATGTTGCACGCAACTGCTGACCTGCGATCTGTCACAGATTCCATTTTTTCGGCAAAATTTATGGAATTTGTGACAAAAAAGGCCGTTTTTCGTCGCAGATTCCATAAAATTCACGTTTTTTATGGAATTTGTGACAGATGCCTGGTGAATGATTGCGCGCGATTTAATTTCTGGTCGCAAATTCCATTTTTTCGGCCGATTTTATGGAATCTGTGACAAGCGGACACAACCTATCGAGCTTTTGTGACCTGCCACACTTTTCTGGGGCAGGGAGTGCTTAGACGGCGAAGTGGACGCGACGTCGACAAGCAGCCCCATGTGAAACCCCCTGTTTGGGAAAGGTTCTACAATGTGGGTGCCCGAGTCACCGCCCAGAAAGCCGCCGATGTCTGAACAGCCGCACACACCTTCGATCGAAGCTTTACTTGCAGCTGCTGTCGAAAGTGTTGGCGGTGAAGCAAGGCGCGGGCAGCAGATTATGTCGGAAGCTGTTGCAAATGCGCTGGTCAGGGAGCGCCATTTAGCAGTGCAGGCAGGTACCGGAACGGGTAAATCGCTTGCATATTTGGTTCCGGCGATTCGGCACGCACAGGCAACGGACACTAGCATCATTGTGTCGACCGCCACAATCGCATTGCAACGCCAGCTTGTTGAACGAGACCTCCCTAGGCTTGCCGACGCCCTGGAGCCACTGCTTGCACGCCGCCCCACGTTCGCAATTCTGAAAGGGCGTTCGAATTATCTCTGCCTAAATAAACTGCAGCATGATGCCGATGATTCCGAAGCTTTAATCGATGAATCGACGCTGTCCTGGCTGGGACGACATGTTCGACGACTGCATGAATGGGCTGGTGAAACTGAAACTGGTGATCGAGACGATTTAGATCCAGGCGTTCCGGATTTAGCGTGGCGCCAGGTGAGTGTTTCTGCGCGCGAATGTTTAGGCGCCACACGCTGCCCTCATGGTGACGATTGCTTTGCCGAAGAAGCTCGCAAACAGGCGCGTCATGTAGATATTGTGGTAACAAACCACGCCCTGTTGGCTATTGACGCCCTGGCGGACATTGATGTTTTACCCCGCCACGAGGTTGTAATTATCGATGAAGCACATGAGCTTGATGGCAGAATTACGGCCGTTGCTACATCGGAAATCTCTGCGAACTCTTTAAAGCTCGCAGGAAATCGAGGGAACAAACTTTCCAGCGACAATAAAATTAGCGAACTCGCAGAAGAGTTCGATTTGCTTCTAAAACCGATGCGGAATGGCCGGTGGGAACATATGCCCGAAGGCCTTGAAGGTCCTTTTAAGGCATTACGCGATGCGCTTTGGTCATTGCGAGTCGCGGTCGGGAACACTCCCGATGGCGAAGCGGCCAATGAACCAGAAAAATACGCAGAACGCATGAACCTGACAAATCACCTCACCGACCTCCACGATTCATTTGTTCGAATCCTCGAAACTTTTGACGAGGAAGATCCAGCCAAACAACGTGATGTTGTGTGGCTCAGCGACGGAACCTTGAGGGTTGCACCACTATCCATCGCGAATCTCTTGCGGTCACGGCTTTTCGAACAAACCACTGTTGTATTGACGTCCGCAACGCTGAGCATCGGCGGAAAATTCGAAGCGATGGCCGCGAGTTGGGGGCTACCGAAAGGTAGTTGGGATGCACTTGATGTAGGAACTCCGTTCGATCCAAGGAAGAGTGCGATCTTATACACAGCGCGCCACTTGCCAGACCCGGGTCGAGATGGATTAGCAGTTGAAACCCTCGATGAAATCTATGAACTTATTATGGCGGCAGGAGGTCGAACGTTGGGGCTCTTTTCCTCCAAGCGCGCCGCCGAACAAGCCGCAGAAGCTATGCGGTTAAGACTCCCGTTCGATGTGCTTTGTCAAGGCGAAGATGCGACTGGTGCACTCGTCGAGCAATTTTCTAAAAACGAAAATACATGCCTCTTTGGCACACTTAGCCTATGGCAAGGCGTCGACGTTCCGGGGCGTTCCTGCTCACTCGTCATCATCGATCGTATTCCATTTCCGCGTCCCGACGACCCGCTCCTCCAGGCCCGTAAAGAAGCAGTTGATGCGGAAGGCCGTAGCGGTTTTATGGAGATCGCGGCCGCACACGCAGCACTCCTTTTAGCGCAAGGAACTGGGCGTTTACTGCGTAAAATTGATGATCGAGGTGTTGTTGCTATTCTTGATCGTCGGATAATTACCAAACGTTATGGCAATTTCCTTCTTGCTTCCATACCAAACTTTTGGCGCACTACCGACCCCCAAGTAGTGCGCGACGCACTCACCCGACTTGTTGGCTAACATGCACCTACCAGATTGCTCACTTCCAGAACTTTTATTTGACCGTGCTCTTCCCGAAAAAATCGCAATCACGGACCCCACTCGAGCCGTTACGTACACCGAACTGGCTGCCGAAATACTTCGCGTTGCCGATGGTTTAAAAGAACGTGGCGTCCGGGCTGGCGATGTCCTTGCGATCCATCTTCCCAACAGTGTTGATTACGTTGTTGCTTTTCATGCCGCATTGACGTGCGGGGGCGTCGTCACACCAATTGCGAGTTATGCGACTGAAGCCGACATCGCAACACAATTAGAACTCACTGGCGCACGAATGACGATCAACCAGGGAGTGATGGATGAACTGCGCGAACATTCGAACAGTTGGTCTGGTGACTATCCGGACTGCGATGACATCGCATGCCTGGCAATGAGTTCTGGCACCACAGGTTTGCCCAAAGCTGTACAACTGAGCCACCGGAATTTGGTCGCAAATACCATCCAATTTTCGAACGTTGTTCCGATTTCCGGGGAAGACACCTGCCTGGCGGTGCTGCCGCTTACCCATATCTACGGCTTGACGGCACTGATGAATACACCGCTATTCCTTGGGTGCAATGTTATAACCCAAGGATTCACCCCCGAAACCTTCTTGCAAGTACACGAAACACACCGGGTCAATGCGACATTTATCGCCCCACCTTTAGCACATTTATTCGCCACGCATCCTGCCGTGGATTCGATAGATTTTTCAAGTTTGCGGGTCATTGTATCCGGGGCTGCCGCCCTGAATCCCACCATCGGCGCAAAGGTGGAGGCACGACTTGATGCCAAGATTTACCAAGGATACGGCATGACGGAAGCATCGCCCGTAACTCACATCGCGCAGAACACCACCACTCCCTTGGGGTCAATTGGCCAGTTATTGCCCGCAACGGAAGCCCGTATCGTTGATCCAATGACGCTACGCGATACCGAAGAAGTAGGCGAACTCTGGATCCGCGGACCGCAGGTAATGCGAAGTTATTTACGAAACCCTGATGCCACATCATCGACAATTACTACCGATGGGTGGCTGCGGACCGGCGATGTAGCCCGCCGGGACGGTGACGATTTTTATATCGTCGACCGGCTGAAAGACTTGATTTTATCGCACGGAATCCAGGTTTCACCTGTCAAACTCGAAACTATCTTGAGCGAATGTCCAGGTGTTGAGGACTGCGCCGTCGTACGCGGGTATGCGCCAAATGGTGAAGAATGGCCGGTGGCTGTCATTGTTGGTAGCGCTACAGATGAAGAAGTGATCGATTACATGGCAGAACGTGTCAATCGATACGAACGAATTCGCGAAGTCCGACATGTCGCCGAAATCCCTCGTTCCGCCGCCGGGAAAACGCTACGGAAACACCTCCTAATCCCCGCTGCTCCAGCTACCAGCTCACAGCGAACACAATAATGAGCAGCGCAACGGTGGAGAACATCTCACCGATGCCAATATCTCGGGGCGAGAACTTCTTCCCTTTACCAGCGGCATGCGGCACCCACCACGCGCGCAATGCAAACACCGCGAACACCGCTACCGCCCACCAAGGAACGTAACCCAGCCACATCAACACACCCATCGCTAGTACACACGCAACGTGATACAAAACCGAACCTATATGCCAATGCGCATCCCCCTTCTTTCGAATAAGAGTTTTAACATAAGGGATAGTTCCGCAGAAATACATACCCATAATCAAGGTGGGCAACCAGAAATCTAGAGGATCTTTTCCTGCCGAAAATACAGTCACGGGAAGCATCGCACAGCTTGCAAGCACCGTAGAGATGCCCGACAACAGTGAGCGAGGGCGGCGTCGATACGCCTCCCAAACAGCAATGGCAACCAGCGGTGCAAACACAATAGCGAAACGCAGAAGTGACGGCAGCACAACCAGACACGCAACACTGCACACCGCTGAAATTAGCCCGTACGTTACTAACGCGCGAACATACTTGCTACGACGCTTACCTCGAACCTTTAGCCACAAAGACAACGCAAAGAACGCAAAATAGCCACTCATCCACGCAAAAAACAGCGGTAATTGCAGCCACGAAGGCGCAAGTAGCACGCCTACCAGAAACGGGACGAGCACCATCACCCATGCACCATGCTGATCAGGCACCCAACCGTAATTCTTTTTCATTCAACACCACCGAAAATAAAAGCTAGAATATGAACATTTTAGCGCCTTCGTTAGCATTACCTTACAACGCGGTTTTTGTTTTGCGACGCCGCTCAGGCATTCGCATCTCGTCGGCCTCGGCATTCGAACACACGGCGCTATGGAGAAGATTCATTCTGGATAAGGATCGCCTGGTAGTTTCCATCGGGGATTTCATGTTTTTGAAAAACAAACCAGGTAGCAAAAACGTGGGCAATACATAAAACCGCCGCAACCCTCGGGTTTGTTCTATAAAACCCGAAACTTGCGGCTACATTTTCGAATCGCTGAATCCTCAGAGGCTGTTAAGTCCTAGGAGGCTCTTGCGGGCCACTAGGGCCATCCGGACCAGCACTACCACCCGGCCCCTGAGACGGGAACGGTGGTTGCGGAGGGAATGGTGGGAATGGTGGTTCTTGTGTTCCGCCAGCAGTTGGGCCGCCAAAGCCACCGCCTACGGGGCCAAAACCACCCGGTCCACCCGGAGCACCCGGAGCGCCCGGTCCACCCGGCGCGCCTGGGGCACCTGGCCGGCCTGGCGCCCCGGCTGCTGCACCCCTGCCTGGGCCTCCGCGGGGGCCCCCCGGTCCGCTGGAGCCCGGCGCG
>JAUMZC010000098.1 GCA_030528295.1 Corynebacterium sp. | reverse complement strand
ATGGTTCCGTTTCAACTGACGCCGCGGTTTCTCATGATTCTTGCTGCCGCTGCACTCTTGGGGGCATTCGCAACTGCGGGTGTGGCGAATAAACGCAGCGTCGGTCAGGTTGTTGCGCTTGTGATCGCGCTGGTCCTTGTTGTTGCGGGCAGGCTTGTTCCCAACCCTGTGTTGACAGTAATGGACCAATGGTGGCTGCCCGCCTATGGGCTTCTCGCACTCGCATGTTCGTTTGTATTGCGGCGGGCAGCTGCGCGTTAGACCGAAGGCAATTATTGCTTCCAGGGGAGTCCGCAACCAATGGCTTCGGAAATATTGCTGAAGCCATGCGCACGCAATTGGTCTGCGATGCCGAGATGGATATCGCGAATCCAATCGGGGCCACCATAAATCAAGCCGGTGTACCCCTGGAGTAGGGTGGCTCCGCTGGCGATGCGTTCCCAGGCTTGCTGTGGTGTAGAGATTCCGCCAACGCTAATGATTACAAGCTGTTCGCCAACACGTTCGTAAAGTCGGCGAAGTATTTCGAGGCTTCGTTGGGCAACTGGAGGTCCGGAGATACCGCCTGCGCCCATGGCTGTTACCTCGGTATCGTCGGTGACCAGACCCTCGCGGGAAATGGTGGTGTTGGTGGCGACGATCCCTGCAAGTCCCAATTCAACGGCGAGGTCTGCCACGGCGTCGACATCCTCATCATAAAGATCAGGGGCGATTTTCACCAACACTGGAACTGAGGTGGTTTCTTGAACAGCCACAAGAATTGGGCGCAATGACTCTACCGCCTGTAGGTCGCGCAGCCCAGGAGTATTTGGGGAAGAAACATTCACCACTAAATAATCCGCGAGATTCCCTAAAAAGCGTGCGGATAACCGATAATCATCAACGGCTTTCTCGGCTGGTACCACTTTTGTTTTGCCGATATTAATACCAATGACATCACCGCTGCGACGTCGGCGAAGATTATCGGCAACTTCAGCGGCGCCTTCATTATTAAAGCCCATGCGATTCAGGATGGCTTTGTCTTTTGGCAGCCGGAATAATCGCGGGGTTGGATTTCCGGCCTGCGGGGAGGCTGTCACTGTGCCGAGTTCAGCAAAACCAAAGCCTATTGCAGACCACACATCGGGTGCATCCGCATTTTTATCAAATCCGGCGGCCAAACCCAATGGCCGGGGAAAAGTTACGCCAAATACTTCTTGGGAAAGAATTGGATCATGAACGGGAAGTATTTTGTTCAATACACGTTGTGCTGGCCATGCGAATTGTAAGACGCCAAGGCCATCATTCATGAGGCGGTGAATACGCTCTGGACGCAGCAAAAACATGCCTTTTAAGGCTGCGTCATAGGCTTTGATGCGGAAAGGGTGTGCCATAAGGAAAGTCCTACTGTAATGCTTTTTTCAAGGTGTCAGCGTCAATGATCTGGAGTTCGGATTCACTTCCGAGAAGTAAAGCGCCTGTTGCATCGAACTCTACCGCTCGAACATTGGCAATGGTTTCCAGTGCGCCTTTGGCTGTTGGAACTCCGCTAGAAATGCTGTAAGCGGTAACGGTATTGCTTCCGGTAGAAGCAACCCAAACCACTTTATTGTTCGAATCCCAAGCAAGGTCCCAAGGGCTATCTTCCACAGGGGCTGTTTGGTGCAAGCGAATCACGGAGTCAAGGGTGTACACGGCAAGTTGGTCTCCGGTGGTGTCTGCGGCGAACACGACGTCGCCATCTCCCGGGGCAACCTTGCCGACGCCCAGCCCAACACGGAGCGCAGCCCCGGGTTCCTTGTCTTTCCACAACACGCCCTGAACAGATGTTTGCGCAGTATCCACCACCGCGACGGAATCACTCGGAGTGCGTACCAGCTGATCGCTGCGGCTTCCCACCGTGAGATTGGTAGGTTTGCCGTCTTCAAACAACGTGACGGTCCCATTGTCTTTATTGCCAGCAATCACCGTTCCAGTGGAGGTCAGTACTGCGGTGCTGTACTTTTGGTCACCGGAAACAGCAGTGTCAAGGTTGGGCGACGCGGCGTCGATAAGGAAAATCTTTTCGCCACAGGGGAGTACGAACGTGTTCTCGGTTGCGCTGAGGTCGCCGCACTGGGAGTCGACCGTGAGCTCCACGCCGTCGTTATCAGTGAGCTCCTTGGCTGTGCCGAATTTCACAGTAGTATCGTGTCGCACTGCCACCGTATCGCCAGCGACGGCAATGTCACTCGCGGCGAGGTCATAGGTCTTTTCCACAGAATTTGCTTTCGGTGACGCAACAGCCGTGGCGTTGCCCATCATCGCTGCTTGCTCTTCGCTTTCCTTGAGCGTTTCTACACTTGAGCACCCCGTCAACATGATCGCCAAAAGTGCCACTGTTCCTCGCATATTCACAGTGCGTAATACTACAAGGAGATATCGTCTAAAGCCGCACGTATGGCGCGCGGCACAGTTAACGACTCACTGGCATAAATCTCGTCCCACTGTTCGGGGGTGCGTGCCCCCACAATCACCGCTGACACCTTTTCCCTTGTCCACGCGGTGGCCACAGCAGCCGGTGTTGTGCCGAGCCCTTCCGCGGCTGTGACCAATGCCTCCACGATAATCGACGCCCTGGCATCGAGGTACCCTTGCACTTCAGCGTCCCTGTGCGGTGATGCGCCACGCGAATCTTGTGGAATCCCCGTTCGATATTTGCCGGTCAGAACACCTTGTGCAAGGGGAGCGCCCGCAAATACCCCAACCCCAAGATGACGAGCCGCAGGTATCAATTCCTCCTCCGCGCGCCGCACCAACAGGCTGTACTCCGTTTGCGCAGCGACCAATGGGATTTCAGCTTTCGCCGCTGCCACCGCCAATTGCCACGCCGTATAACTGCGTACCCCGGCATAACGAACACGCCCCGTACGGACCGCCCAATCTAACGTGTCAGCAACCTCTGAAGCCGGTGTACGGGTATCCCAGAATCCCACACTCCACAGGTCTACGTAGTCTGTCCCAAGGGTTTTCAGTGTTTGATCTAGGCTCGCCATGAGGCTACGGCGAGAACAATCAACGCGCCTTCCTAGCGGCAATGAAGGATTCACACCCGCGCCCGCAGAAATAACTAACTGGCCGCGATCAACATGAGGAAGCAACGCCCCTAACATCGGCTCAGTATCTGGGTTGATATCAACCAATGTTCCCCCCGCATTGAGGAACCTCTCAAACACAGGTTGCGCCCCATCAACCGTTGTCCACGTCGAAGTACCTAGGCCCAGACGCGAAACGCGAAGTCCACTTGCACCCACGGTTTGTACTCTCATCCCTCACACAGTAGTACGGTATTCGGGGTGACTACTTCAGCGGCAGAATCCATGAGCTGGATTCAAATCATCGTCTTATCCATTGTTCAGGGACTCACAGAGTTCCTCCCCATTAGCTCATCTGGCCATCTACGCATTATTTCCCAACTGTTCTGGGGACAAGATGCGGGCGCATCATTTACTGCTGTGATCCAACTTGGTACCGAACTTGCGGTCCTGGTGTTCTTTGCAAGGGATATTTTCCAAATCGTTGTGGGTTGGTTCCGAGGCCTGATTGATAAAGAACAACGTGGGTTTGAATACCGCATGGGGTGGATGGTGATTGTTGGTACCCTCCCTGTGGTTATTCTGGGCGCATTAGGAAAGGACTTGATCCGCGATAGCTTCCGCAATTTATGGATTACCGCCACGGTGTTAGTGCTGTTCTCGTTTGTATTTTTACTTGCGGAAAAATACGGCTCGAAGAAACGCAATTACGAAGAGCTCACAATGCGTGACGCCATCATCATGGGTTTTGCGCAGTGTTTAGCGTTGATTCCTGGCGTTTCCCGCTCCGGCGGCACGATCTCGGCGGGTCTGTTTGTAGGGCTCAACCGCGAAGTGGCAGCACGATTTAGCTTCTTACTTGCAATTCCAGCAGTGTTTGGTGCTGGAATTTTCTCCCTCAAAGACGCGTTTGAACCCCAAGTTGGTCAGGCGGCAACAGGAATGCAGTTGCTTGTTGGTTGCGCCATCGCATTCGTTGTTGGTTACGCCTCAATTGCGTGGTTGCTGAAGTTTGTTGCGAACAATTCATTCGCGTGGTTTGCGGCGTACCGTATTCCCGTTGGACTCGCACTTATGGGCCTGTTAGTCACCGGAATGATTAGCGCAAGTTAAAGTAATGAGTATGTATTCGTGGCCTGAACCAGAAGTACCCACAATTCCGGGTGAGCCGGTGCCGTTGTATCTTTTTGACACCGCGGACGGTGAAATCCGCAAAGTTCACGTTGATGAAACCGCCGGAATGTTTGTGTGTGGAATTACCCCATATGACGCAACTCACCTAGGCCACGCAGCTACATATCTCACATTTGACATCATCTATCGCCAATTACTCGATAATGGCCATTCGGTGCATTACGTACAAAATGTTACCGACGTAGATGATCCGCTGTTTGAACGTGCTGCACGAGACGGCGTGGATTGGAGGGAATTAGGAACGGAACAAATTGATCTCTTCCGTTCCGATATGGAAGCGCTGCAGGTAATACCGCCGCAGGATTACGTGAGCGTGATGAACACCGTGCCTGAGGTGATTACGATGGTGCAGCGCTTAATGAGCGCAGGCGTTGTCTATGAACTGGAAGGTGACTTCTACGCATCGATTGATGCCACGGAAAATTTTGGGTATGAATCAAACTACGATTACGCGACGATGAAAGCGTTTTTTGCGGAACGTGGTGGTGATCCAGATCGTCCTGGTAAACATCATCCGCTTGATGCCCTGGTGTGGCGGAAATCTGCGGAAGGTGAACCGGAGTGGGATGCTCCGTTTGGGGCTGGACGCCCAGGTTGGCATATCGAATGCGCAGCGATCGCCACGAACCGGCTAGGGCCCAGTTTTACTATCCAAGGTGGCGGAAGTGACTTAATTTTCCCGCATCACGAGTTTTCAGCGGCACATGCGGAAGCGGCGTTGGGATGTACGCGTATGGCGAGCCACTACGTGCACACTGGGATGCTCGCCTTGGGTGGGGTGAAGATGAGCAAGTCGCTTGGAAATTTGGTGTTTGTTTCCAAGCTTCTCCAATCTGGCCATGACCCCCGCGCCATTCGGCTCGCACTGATGGTCGGATGTTATCGCGATAGCCGAAACTGGTCTGATGAGCTTCTAGCAGAGGCGGAAATGCGGCTTGGGCGATGGCGGCGGGCGGCGCAAACACCGTCTGATCGGGAGCGTGCACAAGCGCTTGTACAAACCGTTCGTGCGCATTTGGCCAACGATCTGCAAACCGAAAAGGTTCTCTATGCGGTGGATGAATGGGCTGAAGAAGTACTGATCAGTCCAGTGGACGCTGGCGATGGTGGAATGCTAGTTTCCGCGGCACTTCACGCACTCATCGGTGTTGATCTATTGGAGGAGTAAATGACCACACGTCAGGAATTTATTGAGCAATTTTTCCATGATCTCCATTGTTACGCCACCGGTTCCTATCTCCGAGAAACAGACAAAGAATTTTGGGAACAACCGTTTGATCCGCAGGTGTTGCCGGAGTTGAAGGCGCTGTTGGAAAGGTTTCTTAGCGACGTCGCAAACCTCACTGCCGGTGATGCCGTCACGCGGGCTGCAACGCTCATACACGATCTGAATGCGTTCAACCGTCGGCATGCGGATGCGGTGATTGAGCCGGAAGAAGAGGAAGAATTAACCACGTTTATTCAGGACGTATTGTATGAGCGTGGCGTGGATGAAGAAATGCTGAAAACACTTCCGGAATTTGAGTAGTGTGTAACTAGCACAAACTGGTACATATATTCGTATTTGCGTATCGTACTTGATTTTTTGCACGATAATGCCACAATTCCCAGTATGAATGTTGTTGTATTGTGCGGTGGTGCCGGCTCGAAGCGGTATGTTTCATTGTCAACTGGTTACTGGGTATCCCAAGCGCTTGAAAAGTTTGGCCACCAGGCGACAGTGATCGACCCAGTAGCGTGGCCCGATGCGCCAAATATCACGCCTGATGTCCTCGAACCGGGTGATCCAGACGATCCAACCTTGAAAGAGAAGGAAGAAGCTTGCTATAAATCCGTGGATTTTTGGGAACAATGCATGCAAGCGGATGTGGTGTTGAACGCGTTCTATGGTGGCATAGGTGCAAACGGCACCGTCACACGATATTTGCGTGCGCACGAGCTTAAAACCACGGGCGGCAACAGGCTCTACTGCTGTCGAGGTCAAGACATAGGTCATGTGTATGCCGATGTTGCAGGGTTCTGGGTGAACACGCCGCGTAGTGCGAGCTTACAGCTTCGTTGGGATGGGCGCGGGATGCCTATCAGTGAAATGATTGCTGAGGCGCTGGGGCCCACAGTGGTATTGAGGCAGCGTAAGCCGGAGTGTAATGAAGGAGAGTATCTGGCCGAAGGTCAGCAAGACATTGCCAACAAGCTCAAGTTCTTCAAAGAAGATGTGGTGGTAGAAGAGTATTTTTCAGGTAAGGAGCTGACTGTTGGCGTGCTGCATGATACGGCGTTACCCGTATTGGAAAAGCGGTATTCCGGCAGGCGCTTTGATGAGCAGGGCAAATATGTTGGTGAAGGGAAGCATTACGTGTTTCCGGCTGAAGTACCTGAGGAACTGCAAGCACAAGCACAAGAAAAAGCGGTGCTAGCAGTTGCGGCGGTTGCCCGTGAGGATCCTGCCTACGGCAAGGTAGATTTTATCCTTGATACACAAGGCCGATTGCGGCTTCATGGGTTTACGCCGTTGCCGGTGTTGTTACCTGACAGCGCGATGGGGATCGCTGCGGCGAAATCCGGGATGGGATACGAAGGGATGATTCAGCGGTTGTTGGACATCGCGTTTTAGCCGCATTGTTGCTGGGCTTGGCGACGCCGCGGCACGCTCGGCGGGGTGTGTTTATGACGCAACCCAAAAACATACTAAGCTGTCTAGTTTATGAACCTCCTTCAAGCACTTACAACACGTGTTCTTATCGGCGATGGCGCTATGGGAACTCAGCTACAGTCCTTTGATCTCGATCTTGACAAGGACTTTTTGGGGCTTGAAGGATGTAATGAAATCCTCAACCACACGCGCCCGGATATTCTTAAAGCCATTCACCGCGCCTATTTTGAAGCGGGCGCTGACCTCGTAGAAACCAACACCTTTGGTTGTAATCTGCCAAACCTGGCCGACTATGACATCGCTGATCGCTGCCGCGAGCTTTCATATAAAGGTGTGAAACTCGCGCGAGAGGTCGCCGACGAAATGGGGCCGAGTGCTGATGGAATTCCGCGATTTGTGGTTGGCTCCATGGGCCCTGGGACCAAACTACCCTCATTAGGCCATGCGCCGTATGGCGACTTAAAGGCCTACTACAAAGAAGCGGCGTTAGGCATGGTGGAAGGCGGTGCCGACGCGATCCTCGTGGAGACCGCACAGGATCTGCTCCAAGTGAAAGCAGCCGTACGTGGGTGCCATGAAGCATTCGCCGAGCTGGGGATCAACCTTCCGATTATCTGCCATGTCACTGTAGAGACAACGGGGACGATGCTTCTTGGTTCCGAAATCGGTGCCGCGCTAACTGCCTTGGAACGATTAGGCATCGATATGATTGGGCTGAACTGTGCGACTGGCCCTGATGAAATGAGTGAACATCTGCGCTATCTTTCGCAACATGCTTCGATTCCGGTTTCGGTCATGCCGAATGCTGGCCTTCCAATTCTTGGCAAGCATGGCGCCGAATACCCACTGACTGCTCCAGAACTCGCGCAAGCGTTACGTGCATTTGTCACTGAGTATGGCCTTGCAATGGTTGGTGGTTGCTGTGGAACTACACCGGAGCATATCCGAATGGTGGCGGAGGCGTTGAAAGACACCCAGCCAGCCCAGCGCAACCCAGCAGGAGACGATAACGTTTCCTCACTGTATACAACCATGCCGTTGACCCAGGATACGGGCATTACCATGATTGGCGAGCGGACCAACGCGAACGGCTCGAAAGCGTTCCGGGAAGCGATGCTCGCGGGGGACTGGGAAACGTGCGTCGACATTGCAAAACAACAAACTCGCGACGGTGCACACATGCTCGACCTCTGTGTAGACTACGTGGGTCGCGACGGCCGCGCGGATATGGCGAAGCTCGCTGGCTTACTTGCTACAAGCTCAACGTTGCCAATCATGATTGATTCTACGGAACCAGGTGTCATCGAAACCGGTTTAGAACACCTTGGCGGACGATGTGCAGTAAATTCCGTGAACTTCGAGGATGGTGACGGACCGGATTCTCGCTATCAAAAAATCATGCGATTGGTTAAAGACCATGGCGCCGCTGTTGTGGCATTGACAATCGATGAAGAAGGACAAGCTCGCACCTGCGACAAAAAAGTACAGATCGCTTCAAGGCTTATCGACGACATCACGGGCACATGGGGTCTGCAGCAACAAGACATCATCGTCGACTGTCTCACATTCCCGATTTCTACTGGTCAGGAAGAGACGCGCCGCGATGGAATTGAAACCATTGAAGCTATTCGGCAGCTCAAAGCGAAATACCCAGATGTACACACCACCCTAGGATTGTCCAATATTTCATTCGGCTTGAACCCAGCTGCGCGCCAGGTGCTGAACTCAGTGTTCTTGCACGAATGTATTGAAGCTGGCCTTGATACGGCAATTGCGCATTCCTCAAAAATCTTGCCGATGAATCGAATTGACGAGCGGCAACGCGAAGTCGCCTTGGATATGGTGTACGACCGCCGCACCGACGACTACGATCCGCTACAAACCTTTATGGAATTGTTCGAAGGTGTTTCTGCCGCCGATGCCAAAGACGCTCGTGCCGAAGCGCTTGCAGCCATGCCGCTGTTTGAACGACTTGCCCAACGAATTATCGATGGCGAGAAGCACGGCATTGAAGGCGATTTAGATGCTGGCATGCTGGAGAAAACCCCAATCGAAATAATTAACCAGGACCTTCTTGGTGGCATGAAAACTGTTGGCGAGCTGTTTGGATCTGGCCAAATGCAACTCCCATTTGTGTTGCAGTCAGCAGAAACGATGAAGGCCGCGGTTGCCTATCTAGAACAATTCATGGAGGTAGCAGACGATTCTGGAGGCAAAGGAACAATCGTCCTTGCCACTGTAAAGGGAGATGTCCATGATATTGGCAAAAACCTCGTGGATATCATCTTGTCCAATAACGGATACAACGTGGTGAATCTTGGAATCAAGCAACCAGTGGCAACGATTATTTCGGCTGCAAGGGATCATGGCGCAGACGTTGTTGGAATGTCTGGTCTACTGGTGAAATCGACC
>JAUMZC010000097.1 GCA_030528295.1 Corynebacterium sp. | reverse complement strand
GCCAAGAAACTTCCCCATTGGCTTTTGTGGCTTGGCTGCCTCGCCACGCTTTATATGTTGATCGTTGCCATTGGCATTATTGGCGATGGTTTCAAGGGCCTCGGCAAAGACACTGCTCAGGGATTGTTTGATTTCGCAACTAACCCGATTATCGGTCTTTTTGTCGGCATCTTGGCCACTGCGATTATCCAGTCCTCATCAACTACCACGACCTTGGTGGTTACGGCGGTAGGTGCGGGCGCCCTCCCAGTTGAGGTCGCGGTCCCTATGATTATGGGCGCGAATGTTGGTACTTCGGTGACTAATACGCTTGCGTCACTTGGCCATATTGGCCATAAGGAGGAGTTCCGCCGTGCGTTCGCAGCCTCCACGGTTCATGATTTCTTTAATATCCTCGCGGTTCTTATCCTCCTCCCGCTAGAAATTCTGTTCCAACCGATTCAGCGTTCCGCAGCTTGGCTCGCCAACCTGCTTTACGGCACGGTCCTCCCCGAACCGGGCAATGCGGACTTTATTGGTGCTCTCACCAAACCGATTATCAATCTGATCGGCATGAATGGCCTGATCGGGTCACTTGAAGGCGGCGTGATCTCGGCGACTCTCACCATCGCACTTGGTATTGCTGCGATCTTCCTGGCGGTCCGTTGGCTGGGCAAGATCCTCCAGGTACTGATGGTTGGCAAGGCAAAGGCGATTCTGGAGAAGTCGGTGGGTGGCCATCCTGTAACGGCGATGGCTGCGGGCGTCGGCGTGACTGCGCTGGTTCAGTCCTCCTCTGTGACCACGTCTGTGATGGTGCCGTTCGCTGGTTCTGGCGCTCTTACTACCAAGCAGATTTATCCTCTGACTCTTGGCGCGAACGTAGGTACTACTATTACGGCGTTGATTGCGGCGATGGCGGTGACTGGCAATGGTGCTGAGCTTGCGCTGCAGATTGCCCTGGTACACGTGCTGTTTAATGTGTTTGGCATCCTGGCTATTTATGTGCTTCCGTTCCTGCGCAATATTCCTGTTGTTTGTGCGGAATTCCTCGCGAAAGTTGCTACCGAGCATAAGCCGTTGGCGCTAGCCTGGGTGGTGACCGTTTTCCTCGCCATCCCTGCGCTTGCGATTTTCATTCAGGCGCAGTTGGCCTAATGCTAAGGGCACTCAATGAACGACGCCGAACGTGAGCGTATCCATAATGCTGGCCTCGATGAGCTTGAACGCATGCTCGCCCACGCAGAGGAAGAAATAAAGGAGCTGCGCAAAGAGATTGCTTGTCGACGCCGCGAACAACGGCATTTGCAGATGCAGTCACTGCCCGACGACCTCTCGCGGCTGGAAGGAGGATGGCGGAACTTAGCGAACGCGGTACGAACCATCATGAAAGAACATTAGACATCGCGCAGAGCGCTTGCGCCGCAAACAATGGCGGCGCTTTTCTCTTTTCAATAATTTGCTATCTCTTGTATAGTAGGAGCCATCGACCAATAATGGGTAAATCCCCAGTAACTTTTGAAGGTGGTGACACTTCCCGTCATGAACAACACGCCCCTGTCTGATGCTGAGCGTGAAGCCCTTGCTCACGCCGAGATTGAGCTGCTTCCAACGAACTTGTTCTCCCTCCGAGGAAGTTGGGCACTACTCAAGGATGCTTTCAACGAAATTTCCCACGCCGCCTGAGACCCCATCAAGGCGATATTCTCCCAATCTACAGAACTGGCACATCCATTGTTGCCTTGATTCTGGACCCGGTTAAGAATTCAGATTCCCCATAAAAGTGTCGATCTTATGGTTTAGACTTTTCGCTACCATTCGATCTATAGAAAATTAATTTGGATTCACACAGTAGACTAGAAAATAAACGGCAAGTACGTTATGCGTCTACTTGAAAGGTCACCCCCATGTCCGTTTTCAAACTTCCTATTTTTGGCGACGTCGTTCTCGGCGAATCCTACGAGATTAATACCAGAATCAACAATCAAGAAGTCCCAGTTAGTCTCTGCCTAGAAGATGCAGAAACAATGGAAGAAGTCCTTCCAGCATTACATGCTTTGAGCTCTTTTCTCCCAAACCTTCACACCCACGTCGATACTGCATACCAAGCAATTTTCCAGGCGTTTAATGAAGATCAAGAATGGACTTCCGCATATATCCAGTTTCACCTGGGACAATTAACCCCCGAGCAAATCATAAATATTGTAGGCACTGATCCTACTACCGCTACGGCACAGCAACTCGCCCAAAACCTCGAACTGCTGTCAATTTGGTCCTCCCCCTCCGCAGATGAAACTGAAATCATCGCCAGTTTCGACTTCACAATTGGCCAAGAATATACCAACTACGTGCTCAGTGTCGGTTTTGCACATGACCATTCAGTTTCGGCGATCGATATGGAAAGTTAAGCTGACCGCCGCCCAAATTCAGTGTTTCAACATTACTGCTTCACGACGCCCCGCCCGCTTCACCGTTAGCTTCACTCCAGGGAATGCAGTTGAGTGTCGTAAATTCACTACTTTTCTCACCCTTACGGAATTTTTGACACAAAACTACCCACTAGGCATCTCGGAACCAAACGCTAAACAGACCAAGGAGATAGAAGCCCACCGCCCATGCGATGAAGTAGTACAGGGACCCCACGTAATCCCAGGAAGGGTAGGAAAGATCCACCTGCGTTAAAAATGCCCGCAAGTTGGAAAAAGGACCATGCTCCGAGATTTTCGGCCCGTGCTTTGGAAAGAAATAGACGCCTGATTCCAAACCAACAAACCAAACCAGCATGATTGCGATAGCACCTGCTGTTTGCCGAACCAGCATTCCGATCCCCATGCATAAGGTGACGATCAGCATAGTTGCCAAGGGATAGACCCACATCATGCGGAGGAGAGATTCATCGTTCCAAACATCAATTTGGGCGCTTAGTTCACTTCCCGCGGTTAATTTGGCAAAGTAAAAGCCCACAACAAGCGTCAAGAACGTTAGAACTACGGAAATGGTCACGTAGAGCACCCATTTGCTCAGCATCACCAGGATGCGTTGCGGTGTAGCAGTAAACGTAACACCTGCCCCGTTGTACCGGTATTCCGAGGTCACCACCATGATCGATTGGATGATGACCGCGTACATACCGAGGTAATACAAACTAAACGGCAGCAGTGTGGTGTCCACAAAACCACCCTCTGTTTGGTTCGCACTCCAACCGACAAGGCCTGGCATAAGCAAACCGAGAATCTCGAAGACAATTGTGGTCCACATCAGGGCTTTTGTGGTGGAGAGCTTAATCCACTCGGATCGAATCGTGTAAAAGGGATTCACTGGTTTCGCTCCTTTGCCTGGTATTGCACCGCATGCCCGGTCATTGTCATAAACGCATCTTCCAGTGATGCCTTCCGTTCGGAAAGTTCCCTGATGTTGATTTGGGTGGAATACGCCAAATCGCCGATGTAATCAATGTCTTGATCTTTGATGATAAAAATGAGGCGGCCTTCCTCGTCTTCATCCTGCTCGTATTCCAAACCTTCATCATCGAGAACACCTTCGAATTCTGCGACGTGCGGCGTCCGTAAGATCACCGAAGACTCGGAGGATTTTTTAATGAATTCGTAGGTCGAGGAGTCTGCTACCAGCTGCCCTCGACCGATGACGATAAGGTGATCCGCAGTCAAAGCCATCTCCGAAAGCATATGCGAACTAACCATCACGGTTCGGCCTTCGGCTGCAAGACCTTTCAGGAAGGTACGTACCCAGCGGATACCCTCGGGGTCCAGGCCATTGACAGGTTCATCCAGGAGTAGGATCCCGGGATCACCTAATAAAGCCGTGGCCAAGCCGAGGCGCTGCCCCATGCCCAAAGAGAACTTGCCAGCCTTTTTCCCGGCAACGGTTGTTAAACCTACGAGGCCGAGCACTTCGTCCACGCGTTTTTTCGGAATCCCATTTGATGCCGCAATCCAACGCAGATGATTTGCCGCAGTTCGGTTAGGGTGCACTGCCTTGGCATCAAGGAGCGCACCTACTTCACGCAATGGATGCCGTAAACTTTGGTACTTTTTTCCATTAATTAGGGCCGTCCCAGCGGTAGGCCGGTCAAGCCCTAGAATCATGCGCATAGTAGTGGATTTACCTGCACCATTGGGGCCCAGAAAACCAGTGACAATCCCTGGTTTCACGCTGAAAGTCAGGTTGTCTACGGCACGCACTCGTCCGTATTGCTTTGTGAGCCCTTTGACTTCGATCATGCACACTAGTGTGGCACATAAGGTTTCTATTGGTCGCGTTTGGGGGAACTAGCTTGGCCCCAAAATCGCTTAGGAATTCGACCCGCCAAGTAGGCTTCCCGGCCAGCAATCACCGCATGCTTCATAGCGGTGGCCATGCGAACTGGATCGTCAGCTCGGGTTACTGCCGTTGCTAGCAAGACGGCTGAACAACCGAGTTCCATGGCAAGGGCAGCATCGGACGCAGTGCCGATACCAGCATCGCAAATGACGGGAACCTTTGCCGCCGAAGTAATCATCGATAAATTGTGCGCATTCTGGATACCCAAACCCGTACCAATTGGCGCCGCTAAAGGCATCACAGCGGCACAACCAGCCTCTTCGAGTTGTCGGGCAAGGATTGGGTCATCGGTGGTGTATGGCAGCACCACAAAGCCATCATCGACGAGTTGCTCCGCGGCGTCGAGAAGCTCAATGCCATCTGGAAGAAGTGTTCGATCGTCAGCGATGACTTCAAGCTTGATCCAGTTGGTTTGCAGTGCCTCGCGGGCAAGTTGGGCGGTGAGTACAGCCTCGGACGCCGTGTGGCAGCCAGCGGTATTTGGGAGTGCGAAAATGCCGAGTTCGTCCAGCAAGCGAACCATTCCGGTGCCGGTTTTTGCGTCGACACGGCGCATGGCCACGGTGGTCATTTCGGTGCCGGATGCGAGCAGAGCCTCCCGCAATACGTGTTGGTTTGCGGCACCGCCGGTCCCCATTATTAAGCGTGATTCGAACTCTTTTCCGGCGACAACAAGGTTATCCACCTTGCACCGCCGTCAGAATATCGATACTGCGAGCCTCGAGGGCGCCGATTGATTCTTCCCAACGCGATAGCGGCAGCACTGTGCCATCCACCGCCACCGCAACGCCGCGTTCTTGCCCAGCCAGATCTAGAACTAACTGGCGAATAGTTGTTGTGCCATCAAGTGACTGAAGCTCGCCGTTGAGCTGAACTTCCATTATCGTTCCACTTTCTCAAAGCGGTGCGGATCTGTCAGGCGCATGATCGGCAGAGGATCCCCTGCGATCTCAGCGAGCACCGCATCCGCCGTAAGCGCCGATAATAGAATACCGTTTCGACCATGCCCACAAGCGGCAATAATACGGTCATCCAAGGCGCCAATATACGGCTTATTATCGGGCGAATATGGCCGCAAACCAGCAATAACCTCATCGAACGCGTAGTCATCAATGCCCGGGAAGATCAGCGCGGCGTCGTCAAGCAATTGCCGAACACCCCCAGCCGTGGGCTCTACATCGTGCCCTTGTTCGTATTCGGTCGCCCCCACCGCAAGCCCCCAGTCGCGCGGCACCAAATACACCGCGCGGCCATGCACTTTCGCACGTATGGTCCTACGCGGTGGCTCTTGGGAGGACGAGCGGCGACGCAACCGCAGCACCTCGCCTTTCACCTCGCGAATCGGCAGTCTAATAAGCTTTTCACTACCCGCACCGGCAGCAACAACCACACGATCACCGGGAACCTGGTGTACATCCTCTACGATCGTGCGTTCCCATTGCACGCCAAGGTCATTGCAGGTCCGGGCCAGCGCAGTCATCGCAAGCCGGTTATCCACCGAGTGCTCGTCATCGCACACAATTCCACCACGGAGCCCCCGGCGCAAACTCGGCTCAATCACTCGAAGTTCCCGGCGGGTAACAGACCTGAAGGCATCTGGATAATAGCCAGCCACAAACTCGCGGATCGTAGCAACCTCCGCGGCGTCGGCCTCATCAACACCTGTGATTAATGTCCCTTCCCCCGTGAACATATCACCGCCGAGTTCCGCCCCCATACGCAACCAGCTATCCAATGCGGCGACACCCAAAAAGAGCATGTCTTGCTCCCCTGGCCATGCCTCCGTATACGCGCCGAGCATGCCACCAGCGACCCAACCTGCGCCGTCAGTACCTGGCATCTCGGGTGCATAAATTGTAACTTCACATCCAGCACTCGCGAGACGGTACGCACAAGCCAAACCGACAATGGAACCACCAATGACGCTTACCTTCACTGTCCCTCCTTTTCATGATTCTTACATACACATTGAAGTTCCTGCACCGCCTGAGCTGGATTCGAAGCCTCAGTAATTGCCCGAACAACAACAATACGCCGTGCACCTGCAGCAACGGTGGAACCGACACTCCCCGCATGAATTCCACCAATTGCAAACCAAGGCTTAAACGGTGTTTGAGTTAACAAAATTTGATGCTCTAATTCTGCCGCATACCAAACCAAATCTAAACCCACCGCAGCCCGGCCGGGTTTTGTCGGAGTTTCCCATACCGGACCGGTGCAAAAATAGTCCACATTTGGATCCGCCACCGCAGCATTCACATCCGATTGGCTATGACACGACTTGCCAATAATCACATCATTGCCCAGAATTTCCCGGGCGATATTCGCCGGTATATCACACTGCCCAACGTGAAAGACATCAGCGTTCGCAGCATAAGCAATATCCGCCCGATCATTGACCGCCATACGCACCCCGTAGCGCTGACAGACTTCCCGCAACGCTGCTAAAAACTCCAGCTCTTGTGCAGCCTCCATCGCTCCATACTTTGCTACACCTTGAGAATTTTTATCCCTAAGCTGAATAATATCCACGCCTGCAGCACACACAGACTCGGCAAGTTCTACAAGTCCGCGTGGGTTATTTCCATAAATATGACGCCTCGCATCGGTGACCAGATACAACGTTGCCGATTCCATAAGAAACCAGCCTAGTTCGCAACACGGGTATTCTGAAGCAATGAGCACCCCCGTTACTCAGGATCATTGGCTTGATGCGGTGGGCTCACACGAGCCCTCCAAACGTCAACGCGCCATTGCAATTGTGCAGCGTTGGCTTGATAGTTTAGGGTTTCTTTCTACCTCTCCCGGCAAGCTTGCCGCGATGACCACATTGGTCAGTGTTGCGATTTTCGCCGCAGGCTATTCCATGTCCACATCTTCAGACACCAGGCAGCGAGCCCTGGATACGCTCATTACCAACACCGAACCCATGGCATACGCATCGCACAATGTGTATTCCTCGCTGTCTATTGCAGACACCACCGCCGCCACCGGTTTTGTGCAGGTCGGCGTTGAAGACCCAGCAACACGCGAACGCTATACCGAGGCAATACGCCTGGCCAGCGTGTCCCTAGCGGAAGCTGCCGCACAGCAAAACGAGGAAACCGCGCCGCTGATTTTAACCGTGCAACAGCATTTGCCTGTGTATACCGGCCTGATTGAAACTGCGCGCGCAAATAATAGGATCGGCAATCCGGTTGGTGCCGCATATATGGCGGAGGCGTCGGCACTCATGCGGGAACAGATTCTGCCCGCCGCTTCGACGTTGTATTTGAAAACTTCGGACGAAATGGCAACCCAGCAAGAACAGCTCACGCGGGTGCAGTGGATCCCATTTTCGGGGTTAGTCGCGGCCGTAACGTTGTTGCTGTTGGCGCAGTGGTGGCTGTTTACCATGACTCGCCGCCGGCTCAATATTGGTTTTGTTGTGGCCACCGTGTTGATGTTGCTGGCCACGGGTTGGGTGGGCACTGCGAACTTTATGAATTGGAGTGCAGGTTCAGCCGCCTACCAGCAGGCTTCGGGGCCGCTGTTTTCGCTCACCAATGCCCGCATTCAGGCGCAGAAGGCCCGCACCGAGGAGACGTTGGCGCTGATTCACCGGCAGAATGTCGACGCCTCCGACACCACGTTTATGCAGGCCTCTCGCCGCGTGTATGAGGCACTGGAAGATTTTGAGCAAAGTTCACTCAACGAACACGTTTCGGATAAGACGACCCTCGCCACCGCACGCAACAATATGGACGCGTGGACCAAGCACCATCGTTCGCTTCTCGACGCCCAGCGCACGGGCGACCATCAAACCGCGGTGTCGCACATCGCAGGGAGGTCATCGGCGTTTGATGATTTAGATCAAAGTTTGGCAGCGCTCATGGGGAAAGCGAGGTCATCGTTACGCTCATACATTAACGAGGGACTTTCAGCTACTAGGCTGGTAGCCACACCAGTACTATTGCTGTCACTGTTTGCCATTTTTTCCGTGTGGATTGGCATTCGACCACGATTCCAGGAGTACTTGTGAAACGCATACTCAGTACTTTGCTTTGTTTATCACTGGTCGCTTGCACTGGCGAAGCTCAGCCAGCCATGGAAGATGAATTCGTGGCCCCCGCCGCACTACCTCTACCGCCGGGCGCCATCCTTGACGAACCCGGAATGAAAGGCCACGTGGCGTCCAGGGAATTCCTTGGCTCCTTGCGCCCGGATAATCAATCGCCTGAGCAGCGGGTTCCCCACATCATCGAGCGCGGCCGAATCATCGTGGGCGTGGACCAGTCTCAAAACCTGCTGAGCTTTAGCGATCCTGGCACCCGGGAACTCCAAGGTTTCGAAGTTGAGCTCGCACGCGAAATCGCCAAAGATATTTTCGGCGACCCAAAGCGGGTGGAGTTCCGCTTCGTCGATTCCACCGATCGCATCCGCGCATTGGAATCAAACCAAGTGGATATTGTGGTGCAGGCAATGACCATCACCCGTAAACGCCAAGATCAAGTGGCCTTTTCCACCCCCTATTTCACCGCCCAAACACGCATCCTCACCTTGGAAAACGCCCCCATCGAGACCACTCTCGACCTCGCCGGCGAAACGGTGTGCGTCACTGACCAATCCACAGGGTTGGACACGGCGCGTCGAGAAGCACCTGAATCGCACATCCTTAAAGTGCGCAACTGGGCTGATTGCCTGGTTGCCCTCCAACAAAACCAAGCCGCAGCCATAATCTCCGATGACGCCATTCTGTCCGGAATCGCAGCTCAGGACCCCTACACCCGCATCCTCGACCAAGTACTCGGCGAAGAAACCTACGGTGTGGCCATCGCGAAACCGGGTATCCGCCACCCCACCGATGGATTGATCCGACAGGTAAACTCCACAATCGAACGCATCCAAAAGGATAATACTTGGTGGGACATGTATCACCGCTGGCTTGCTCCCTACCAAACCACCCCGGGTCCGCCGCCCACGAGTTACCGGGAGGAACAATGACCGAGGTCACGGAACCCACTACCGGCCCCATGGCCACCGGGCCGATCACTGCGGCTACGGCGGCTACAGGGGCGGCAACGGCGGCTGCCACAGCGGCGGTTCCGTTCGATCCTTTTGCCGATGAC
>JAUMZC010000096.1 GCA_030528295.1 Corynebacterium sp. | reverse complement strand
TTGCGGTAGCAATGTCGACAACTGGCGATGTTAGGTCGACAAAACAAGCCAATTCCGGACAAACCCCAGGTCAGGCGATGGGACTACGCAACACGGATCAGGGAGCCCAGCAGCGCAGCCAAGCGCGAATCCAGTGACGTAGCCAAGCGCGAAAACCTAATCCCGCCAACCCAAGACGCCTACCGCAAGCTCTCCACTTCGTCGCAGGTCGCATCAACGACTTCTTCCCAGGAGCCAGTTTTCTCGTAGAGGCTGCGTTGCCGCTGGTAGCCAGCGCCTTCTTTAATGAGTTCGGGAATGAGAGCAAGTTCTTTGTCGCACCCTAGTTCGCGAGCAAGTGGCATGAGCAGTCCAGCCATGCGGAGGAGGTCTTCGCGTACGAGGACTTCGTCGGTTTGTCGGCTGACAATGATTTCGGCGTCAAGTCCGTATCGCGCTGCACGCCATTTGTTTTCGGCGATGTGCCAGGGCTGGAGTGATGGGAGTTGTTCGCCGCGGTCGATGAGGCGGTCGTAGTACACGACGAGGCAGTGTGTGAGTGCGACTACTGCGGAGAGTTCGCGCAGGGTGCTGGTGGCGTCGGCGACTCGGACTTCGATGGTGCCCCATTTGCCGGCGGGCCGAATGTCAAAGTGCATCGCCCCGGTGTGGTTGATCACGCCGGATATCGCTTGATCGGACATGTATTCGGACCACTGATCCCAGTCCACGAATCCGAACGGAGCGCCGGCCGTGGGCAATTGCTGGTAAAGCATGGTGCGGTTCGAGGCGTACCCGGTGTCCAGCCCGTTCCAACCGGGCGAGCTGGCCGAAAGCACGAGCAAATGAGGGTAATGCGTCATGAGCGCGTTGATGATGGGCCAGACGCGCTGGGCGTCGGAAATCCCGACATGGACGTGGATGCCCCAGATGAGCATCTGCCGTCCCCAATACTGCGTGCGTTCGATGATTTCCTTGTAGATCTCTTTGTCGGAAACGGGCTGCGTTTGCCAGTCGCTGAAAGGGTGGCTTCCCGACGCCCAGACCCGCACGTTTTGCTCTCTAGCTGCGGCAATCACTGCGCCAAGGCCTTCGCGAAGTTCCTCGACTGCATCCGGGACGGCCGAGTGTACACCGGTCACCAGTTCGACGGTGTTCTTTAAAAACTCACGTTCGAGATGCACGTGTGGATGGGTCTCTTTGACCCGCTCGATAACGGCATCTGCACAAGGGGTGAGGTCTCGGGTTACGGGATCGACAAGAGCAACTTCCCACTCAATTCCGAGCGTGGGTTTTGGTGATCCTTCGAAGGGCTGTTCCATTAGCGGTTTAAGTCCTGGGTGACTACGAGGACCACGCCATCAGGTGCGCGCTCCAATTCCGGGCCGCGAGGTGCTGCGGTGAGGCCGAGGGCGTCGGCAAGCGCGCGGGCGGTTTTCTCCTCATTGCTCTTGCCTGAGGTGAAATACACTCCCGAAGTGGCAAACGTAGATTCGGAGTGGTTTCCAATCTCCCCTACCTCGAATTTCTGTTCGCGCACATCATCGGCGACGCGCTGGCCCAGCCCCTGCACCGTAGAATTGTTGAGGATGTGGACGCGCTCTTTCGCAGCCTGCGCTTCATTGCCGGCAGCCCCCGTACTCGCCGAATTCCCCGAAGCCGCCTCTGACGTATCAGACGCTTCCTCGGAGTTCTTCGGCTGCTCTTCCTTCTTCGTCTCTTGCTCTTGGGCCTGCGACTGCGGTGCCGCAGGACTTGAAGCTGCAGGAGACACTTGGGCAGCTTGAGTTTTTGTTTCAGGAGTCCCGGACCCTTGGGACAACATAAAAATGCCCCAGGCGATGAATAGTACTGCTATGGCCAGCAGGATCATCGCGAGTCCGCGTAAAGGCAAACGAGGCTCGGCAGCGGGTTTCTGCTCTGGCTTAGTCATGTCTTAGAGTGTAACCGCCACGTGGGCCTCTGTGGGGTTATCGCGAGTCCGGCAGCGTCGTACCGTCGGCAAGAAACCCTTCCCCAACAACCCATCCAACAGCCCCCATCACGCTCGAACGCAGTGGCTAAGCAATAAAACGTCCCCAATTTGATGGCGAGCAAACAGTTAATATATTCGCTCGCCGAGTAGGGTATAAACATGACTGTTAGGCCCATCGTTATCCACGGCGACCCCGTGCTACACAACCCCACAGAACCCGTTACAGAACCAGTAACCGAACTGCAAGAACTCATTGCAGATATGTACGAAACTATGGATCGCGCCCACGGCGTCGGCCTTGCCGCTAACCAAATCGGCGTAAGTAAACGCTTGTTCGTATACAACTGCCCCGATGAACATGGCGAATATCAACGCGGTTGCGTCATCAATCCTGTGCTCGAAACCTCAGAGATCCCTGAAACTATGCCACGCGACGACGGCGAAGACGACGAAGGGTGCCTCTCTGTCCCTGGCGAATCTTTCCCCACCGGACGCGCCGAATGGGCCAAAGTCACCGGCATCGACGAGCACGGCGAACCTGTCACCGTGGAGGGTACCGGCTTTTTCGCCCGTTGCCTTCAACATGAAGTAGGCCATCTCGATGGGTTTGTGTATACCGATACTTTGATCGGACGTTGGAAAAGACAAGCGAAAAAGACCATTAAGCGGAATGGCTGGACTACTGCTGGCCTGACATGGCTTCCAGGCGTAGACCGTGACCCCTTCGGCCACGACGAGGAGTTCCATGAGTAACCGCCCCCAGAAGCCGCCACCGTCGATCGGAGATCGCGTCATTGTTCGACGCCGCGTCCCCAACACACCAGGCCACCTCACCGATGTGATTGGGCACGTGCTCGACCTCGATCCGCTCACGGTCCGACCCCAAGCTGTTGGCGGATTACCTTCCGACGCGCCGGCGATTACGATCCCGACGGACCAGATCCAAGTCTGCAAGGTCCTGCCACCACGCCGCATTCGGAATTCGGATATTCGTGCGGTGGAACAAGCTACTGCTGCAGCGTTCCCTGGCATCCGTCATATTTGGCACAACGGATGGCTACTTCGTGCTGGTGATGGAATTACAGAACGTTCAAACTCGGCGGCACCCCTCGGAGCATCGGCAGGTTTTTCGGAAGTTCCAATCGCGGAAATCAGAGCGTTTTACCATCGCCACAATATGCCAGCGCGCATTCTTATTCCGGATCGAATTGCACGCTCTGCAGAAATTGCGTGCGCACATTGGAAATTCGGCCCCGAAATCCTGGTAATGACGCATTCGCTCGAAGAGATCTCCGTCACTGAACTGCCAGAAGGATTCGAATTCCGGGTGGATTCCCAACCGGATGAAGATTGGCTCGCCATGTACCATTTCCGGGGCGCACCGCTGCCTGTTCACGTCTTGAATTTACTCCGCAAAACCATTGAAGGAAACATGGTTTTCGCCCGCCTGACCTGCAATAATCAAACGGTTGCCATTACCCGCGGCACGGTCACGGAATCGGCGGATGGCCGACGCTGGCTAGGCTATTCCGCCGTTGAAGTTGCCCCCGCCTTTCGCCGCCGTGGCTTAGGCACTCTTCTTGGTCAAGCGATGTTGCATTGGGGGCAATCTTGCGGTGCAACTGACGCTTATTTACAAGTTATTGCTTCCAATACTGCAGGCATTGGCTTGTATGAAAAACTTGGTTTTATTGAGCACCACCGACACCGCTACGCGGAGGAAGGATAGTCTTGTACACATGCGAATTGTCAATTGGAATGTGAATTCGATCCGCACCCGCGCAGATCGAGTGCTCGACTTTTTGCAACGCCATAATGTGGACATTTTGGCCATGCAAGAAACGAAATGCAAGGACGAGCAATTTCCATACCTTGCATTTGAACAAGCAGGCTATGAAATCGCTCACGTTGGCTATAACCAGTGGAACGGTGTAGCCATCCTCTCCCGTGTTGGCCTCACAGATGTAGAGGATCATTTTCCCGGCCAGCCTGGCTTCCATAAAGAGCCAGATCAGCCCCAAGCTTTAGAGGCCCGCGCCATCGGCGCAACCTGCGGCGGCGTGCGCGTGTGGAGCCTGTATGTGCCAAATGGCCGCGAAATCGCGGACCGGCACTACGATTACAAGCTCCGCTGGCTCGACGCCCTCTGCCGATACGCGTCACAATCTCCGGAATTGGCCGTCTACCTCGGTGATTTCAATATCGCCCCGCTGGATTCGGACGTCTGGGATATGGCGGCGTTCGCCGGAGCCACACATGTCACGGAACCAGAGCGCGCCGCCTTTGCAATGTTCGAAGAAGCTGGCCTCGTAGAAACCACTCGTAAGTTCGATCCCGGCTATTCCTACTGGGATTACAAGGGGGCCCGTTTCCAACGCAACGAAGGCATGAAGATTGATTTCCAATTGGCTTCGCCAGCATTGGCCAAACTTGCCACCGGAGGTTTTATTGACCGGGAAGAACGCGCAGGTAAAGGTGCTTCAGACCACGCCCCAGTTGTGATGGATTACCGCCTGTAATGTTTGATATCAATTTGGAGTGGTGGCAAACCTTTGGCCTGATCATTGATTACACGATCAAGATTATGGCCATCGGCACGGTCCCTGAGGGCCGTAAACCAGGTTCTTCCAACGCCTGGTTGCTTGCCATTTTGGTGTTGCCGCTTGTTGGTTTGCCGCTGTTCCTGTTGATGGGTAGCCCGTATATCAATCGCCGTCGACATCGCGTTCAGCAGGAGGCGAATGCGATGACTGGCGATATTCATTCCGACCTCCCGGACCTCCCGCACGGTGAGAACGTAGGTTCGGAACTGACGTCGATGGTGAAGTTGAATCGCCGCCTCACTGGGATGCCCGCGCTCCCGGGAAATGTTGAAGGTTTGCACGCTGATTATCAAGCGTCGTTCCAACGTATGGCCGAGATGATCGACCAAGCGGAGGAATACGTTCATATCGAGATTTATATTGTGGCCTGGGATTGCAGCACTGAGGTGTTTTTCAATGCGGTGGAGCGCGCCGTCGCCCGCGGTGTGAAGGTCCGCCTGCTGTTCGATCAGGTTGGTTCTTGGAAGTATCCCGGTTACCTGAAGTTGGGCCGCCGCCTCACTGAGATTGGCGTGGATTGGCACTTGATGTTGCCGCTGCAGCCCTGGCGTTGGCGCTTTCGTCGGCCTGATCTGCGCAATCACCGTAAGTTAGTCATTATCGACGGCCGCGTGGGCTTCATGGGCTCACAAAACCTTATCGCTGATACGTACCTCATGCGCCGAAACATCAAGAACAATCGCCGGTGGGTCGATATTATGGTTGAGCTCACGGGTCCGATTGTGGCTTCGTTGGAGATGGTTTTTGCTGTGGATTGGTATCAGGAATCTGGCGAGAATCTTACAATTGAAAAGCCACGAATCACCAAAACTTCGGCGGAAAATATTCTGCAACTAGTGCCTTCGGGTCCGGGATATACCACGGAACCAAATCTGCGAATTTTCAATACCGTAGTCCATCATGCAAAAGAACGAATTATTCTCTGTTCCCCGTATTTTATTCCGGATGAATCACTTTTAGAGGCCATTACTACGGCCTGTTATCGAGGGGTTCAAGTGGATCTCCTCGTGAACGAGAAATCTGATCAATTCATGGTCGGTCATGCGCAGTCGAGTTATTATCAAGGACTTTTAGAAGCTGGCGTAAATATTTATATGTACCGCAGTCCCGATGTTTTGCATTCCAAGTTTATAGTCGCTGACCCATATGGCGACGCTGTTGCGATCATGGGATCATCGAATATGGACATGCGAAGCTTCGGCTTAAACTATGAAGTGTCTCTGATGACCGCTCGGGGCATTTTGATAGACCAGCTTACAGATTTGGCGGATGTGTATATCAACAAGTCGCGTAAGCTAACCTTAGCCGAATGGTCTGAGCGTGGATTCTGGCGAAGATACATTGACAATGCCATGCGGCTAACCTCGGCTTTGCAGTAGACATACCCTAATTTGGGGGTATACACGGCCAGTCCAGATTAGGTCATTGAAAACCGCAACAATAGAATTAATAATATCGTTATGTTGCGTCTCGTAGGAGCACAAATATGGTAGAGCGAACACCACTCAATGAAGCACACCTCCAAGAGTTCGCGCGTTCACTATATGGGACTGTCGCATCGCTGCGTCGTCTTACTGAACGCCCGAATGATGAAATGGACCTCACACAGTCCGAAGTAGAGATTCTCTACTATGTAAAGCGAAACCCAGGATGCAGTATCAGTGAAATTGCTCGGGTTCGACAACTTCGCACCCCTAATGTCAGCTCCACAGTTCGGCTGCTAACTAAACAAGGGTTTATTCGTCGCACAGATAGTGCTACGGATCGTCGTTGTCAGCAGTTGTATCTCACCGAAACTGGCCTTGAGTGCATTTCCCGGATCTTCGATTTCTGGGCGGAAATTGTGGCCGGAATCGTCGAGCGAATGAAGCCGGAAGATGTCTCCGCATTGCGCGGATATTCAGACGCTTTTGAGAAGCTCTGGCTGGCCGCTCACGAGTACGCTTCCGACACTGGCGCGTAAGCATCTACGGCAGTCCCCCCACAGCAGTTCACCACCAAACTCGCTGCGCGGGGGCTTCGCTATGCGCTAACGACGCACACTCAACAACCCCACCAGCCCAATCACCAGCGAGCAGGTCATTCCGATCCCCAACGCCAGCGCCGGGTTCGCACCGATTCCCATCAACGCACTGATCGCCCCCGCCACCACAAACTGACCAAACCCCATGACTGCCGACGCCGCGCCCGCCCGTTCGCGCACCAGGCCCGTACCCAACGCCGTTGCGTTTCCAAGAATTGGACCAAGATTGGTCACCGCAACGAACAACAACGGCGCAGTGACGTATAAATGCGGTCCGAACAGGGCGTCGATAAGCACCCCGAAGCCGCAGAGCGCCATCACAACCATGGCGTTGCGCATAAGGACGTGTGGGTCGGCGCGGTCCACGAGGCGCGCATTCACGGTGCTTCCGAACATAATGCCGAGCGAATTGACGGCGAACAGCGCGGAGAACCCAACCGCGGAGAGTTGCAACTGCTCCTGAAACACAAACGGTGACGCCGAAATATACGCAAACAAACCCGAAAAACCGAACGCATATGCGATTGCGTACCCACGGAAGCCACGGTTCCGCAACACAAAACCAATTCCCTGCATAAACACCGTAAATCCAGCTTCAGCGCGTCGTTCAGCAGGCAAACTTTCCTTCACGACGCCCAGCGCCACCACCAGCTGCAACACCGCAATGCCCGCCAACACCACGAACAAGCCCCGCCAACCCAGCGGCTCGGCCAAGAGGCCACCGATCACAGGTGCGACCACCGGAGCCAGCCCCTGAATCGCCATCATCACCGAAAACGCCTTCGCCGCAGCCGCCCCCACCGCCAAATCCGCAATGACCGTGCGCGCCAAAACCACACACGCGCCCGAGCCAATCCCAAGCACAAAACGCGCGCCGATCAACACACTTATAGAGGGCGCAAACGCACACACGATCGAAGCAACCGTAGCCACCGCCGCACCGATAATCAGCAGCCCGCGACGCCCAAACGTATCCGAAATCGGGCCAACCCCCAATTGCCCCACAGCCATACCAAACATAAAACCACTCAGCGTGAGTTGCACCGCGGCAGCAGAAGTGTGCAAATCCTCCGCAATATTCGGCAGCGTAGGCAAATACATATCGATTGCAAACGGCCCACCAGCAGCCAATAATGCCAGTGCAGCAAGCAACGATGTATTCAAACGTTGATTCACTTTAATCCTTAGATAACAATTTTTCCCCGTATCACCCTAATGCGTACAACCTGTCTGACTAAACTGCACTTGCTGAACTTGAACTTCGATTACAGTAGAAGCGTTGTCCGCGGGAGTGTGGCCGAATACACCACGCTGAGAGGGTGCCGAACATCGGGGCATCGACCGTTTTCGAACCTGTCCGGGTCATGCCGGCGTAGGGAGGAGTTTTTAATGAACCAACGTGTTGCAGCCAAACGCTTGAAGAGTGCGCCACCAGAGGCTGGGCAAGTAACCACCGGGCCTATTTACCGCAGCCACAAGGTGTACAAGCCGGTGGATTACCAGGGCGTTACCCTGCAAATACCTGCTCGAAGGATCGAACTGACAAACGACACAACGTTTGATGTGTACGATACCTCCGGGATCTACACCGAATCCGATCCGCAGCTCGACCTCGAACAGGGGCTCGCAAAGACGCGCAATATCTGGCCGAAGCACGAACCAGTATCCGCCTCCGAAGAGCACCCAGAACTGAAAGTTCAGACGCAACTCGCATGGGCACGTGCCGGCATTATCACACCAGAAATGGTGTTTTGCGCGGAACGCGAAGGCTTTACTCCGGAGGAAGTACGCGAGGAAGTTGCCGCCGGACGTGCCGTGATTTGTGCCAACCACAAGCACCCCGAGATCGAACCTATGATCATTGGCCGCAAGTTCGCGGTGAAGATCAACGCCAATATGGGCAATTCGGCCGTGACTTCCTCCATTGCGGAGGAAGTGGAGAAGATGGTGTGGGCCACACGTTGGGGCGCGGACACCATTATGGACCTCTCGACCGGCAACGATATCCACGAGACCCGCGAATGGATCCTGCGCAATTCACCCGTGCCGGTAGGCACCGTGCCGATCTACCAGGCACTGGAAAAGGTCGGCGGCGACCCCACGAAGCTGACCTGGGAAATCTACCGCGACACCATCATCGAGCAATGCGAACAAGGTGTCGATTATATGACTGTACATGCGGGTGTACTGCTCCGCTACGTCCCGCTCGCCGCCAACCGCGTCACCGGCATTGTTTCGCGCGGGGGTTCGATTATGGCGGCATGGTGTTTGCACCGCCACCAGGAATCGTTCCTATATACGAACTTCGCGGAATTGTGCGACATTCTCGCCCGCTACGACGTCACCTTCTCGCTTGGCGACGGCCTGCGACCCGGCTCAATTGCAGACGCCAACGATGAGGCACAACTCGCCGAACTACGCACTCTAGGCGAACTCACTCTGATTGCTCGTTCCCGCGGCTGCCAGGTCATGATCGAAGGCCCAGGCCACGTTCCTATGCACAAAATCGCAGTCAACGTGGAATGGGAAGAACAATGGTGCCACGGTGCCCCGTTCTATACCCTCGGCCCACTGGCAACCGATATCGCCCCAGGTTACGACCACATTACCTCCGCCATCGGCGCAGCCATCATCGGCCAAGCAGGCACCGCAATGCTCTGCTACGTCACCCCCAAAGAGCACCTTGGGCTTCCGAATCGCGACGACGTGAAAACCGGCGTGATCACCTACAAGATCGCCGCCCACGCAGCCGACCTTGGCAAAGGCCACCCACGCGCACAGGAACGTGACGATGAACTTTCAAAGGCACGCTTTGAGTTCCGCTGGCACGACCAATTCGCTCTGGCACTGGACCCAGATACCGCACTGGAGTTCCACGACGAAACCCTGCCTGCCGAGCCAGCGAAAACCGCGCATTTCTGTTCGATGTGCGGACCGAAGTTCTGCTCCATGCGCATTTCCCAAGACGTCCGCGACTACGCCGCAGAACACGGCCTCGACACCGTCGAAGCCATCGAAGCAGGCATGGCCGAAAAATCCGCCGAATTCCAAGCTGGCGGCGACC
>JAUMZC010000095.1 GCA_030528295.1 Corynebacterium sp. | reverse complement strand
AACCAGCCCCCGAAAACCCCAGGTTCCAGGGGCCAACACCCATGCCCAAAACACGAAAGTTCCGCAAAGCCCTTCAATAGGAGTCAGCGAATTGCTAATCATCACTCCCCCCAAAGCACTTACAACATCAAGCTCTCATTGATCATTGCACTCCCGATCCTAGAATCCACGGCTGAAAATGACACACTCCACCCCAGTGACAGTTGGTGCAATGACCACCAAAGTCGAATTTAAAAACACGCTCGAATCCTATCGGGCGAAAGCGAAAGAATTCCAAACCATTACCATCCCTGAACAGCAGTTTTTAATCATCAACGGCGCCGGAGATCCAAGCAACTCGGACATGATGGGGGCATCCATCGAGGCGCTGTACAAATTCTCATATGCGCTGAAGTTCCACAACAAACGCGAACTTGGACACGTCTACGCAATTCCACCTCTAGAAGATTTATGGTGGTCCGGCGCAGAATTCAATGTTGCAAACCCAGACAAATCGGAGTTTCAGTGGAAACTACTGAGCATGATGCCCGGTTGGCTAGACGCCAAAACCATCGCCACTGTGAAACAAACAGTTCAAGACAACCACCTAGATACCAAAGTGTGCGACGCACGATTAGAAACTTTACGAAAAATTCATGCCTGCACATCAGTTCGAGCACGTCGGTAAACACCACGAAATCTACCTGAATGATTTCCGCAAAACTGCGCACCATTTTGTTGCAACCGTACGGCGGGTGGAAGTTGGTTAGTATCATGAGCAATTTACTTTTGGATTGCGTTTAATTAGCAAACACGTAAAAGAATTAGACGAGAAACACACTCAAGACTATTCAAATCTACTAGTGACACCGCATGCTCGAAATCCAAAAACTACCTGCCAAATAAAGGCACCAATCGTTCGAAACAACAAAAATCCAGGACACTCACGAAACGCATGATGACACTACACCCACAGCCACTCCAAGCCACTATGTTTTCTTCCCCACCAAATCTGACGTTAAACAAAGAAACTAATCTGCGAATATTCACTAACTAAACCCACTCCCAAAATAGGCGAATTTCTAATCGAACAAACTATTTCATGATGGTAGGGTCAGTACTATATTCCTCAAATTTCATTCCATAAATTAGGAACAGATATGCGTTACGTTCTAAGCGTATTGTCGGTCGCAGCACTCGCATTTTTGGCCGCCGCACCAGCCTCTGCCGAGGATATTTTCAATGGTGGCCGTTTCGCGGGCGGTTCCGCAGACTTAGTCCAACCCTTATCCTCAAACGGCCCCGAACTCCCCGAATTTGGCGGCGCTGTGGATTTAGGGCGGTATGAAGGCAAATGGTATCAAGTGGCCGCAATTCCCCAACCGTATACGTTAATGTGCACCCATGACACCACAGCCGAGTACAAAAAGATTGATGAAACTACCATCAGCGTGGTGAACTCCTGTGGCACTTTTGCAGAGCCATCACGAATTGATGGGCAGGCGACTGTGCGTAGCCAAGCAACATTACGGGTTGACTTCAATGGAATTCCTTTTGACAGCCCAAATAAGCCCGATAATTATCGTGTGACACATCTTGCGGATGACTACTCGCTATCAATCGTCGGGAACCCTCACCGGACCGCTGGATTTGTATTGTCCAGGACACCTTCACTGTCACCCGATCAATGGCGCGAAGTGCGAAACATTATTGAGCAGCGCGGCTGGTGGTCCTGCGCTTTCATCACCACACCTATGGCAGGAGGTCGAAGCGACGCCACCCCGCTGTGCACCATTACCTAGCCCGCAGCAGTTTTTGAGATGTGAATTAGTGCTTGCTATTTGCACCTTGAGTGGTTATTCCAGGTTTTTGATGTTCGCGCGAGTACCATTATCTTCATGCCGCATCGTTCACATCGCTCAGAATCAAATAGTAATCTTTCAAAAACTCTGCATAACCTTGATGGTAAAAACTACGGCGCATACAAAAGCTTGCGCGGCACGCACAATATTGGGGATGACATCACATTAGTGGTGGACCGGGTGCAATCGGATCCTTATGCGCCACCTTCGTTGATGCGGATCATTGTTGATCGGAAGTGGGCCGGAATTCCAGAACATTACTTGCAGGACAGAGAAGGAATTATCGCCACCAGCGATTTCCTCACTCGCATGTTCGCCCAAGCAGCCGCCGATGCAAAAAGAATCAACATTGGTCGCCTGGGCCAAACTGTGTTGGAACGCACAAGTATTAAGTTCGGCAAGCACACAATTGAAGCGCGAATCACTGTCGCAATGCCTGCAAATGGGCGCCGCATCCGCGGACGGGAAGCTGCCCATTTGCTCACGGTTTCCCTACCGGAGATTGTCGAACAAAGTCTCGTATTTAAGAATCTGGATGAAACAGCTCTAGGGGCACATGTTGCATTATTACGAGATCAAGAGGCGGTGCGGAAACAATTAACTGAGCGGAAATTCATTGCTTTTATTGGAAATGGTGCGATATTGCCCAGGCTATCCGGCGATTCCGACCTCCCTCTCAATGAAGGCGCAATTCCATTCGAAAGCCCGAAATCATTAGAGGCTACATTTGAATTGCCAAGCGGGCGGACGATCACAGGCATGGCAATCCCGGAAGGCATTACCGTAATTATTGGAGGTGGCTTCCACGGAAAATCCACCCTCTTACGCGCAATCGAACACGGAGTCTATCCGCATATTGCTGGGGATGGACGCGAATGGGTTATTACACGCACCGACGCAACATCTATTCGCGCTGAAGATGGGCGTTCAGTCACCGGCGTGGACATATCTGCATTCATCAATAATCTTCCCTCTGGCGCAGACACAAAGAATTTCAATACACCAAATGCTTCCGGCTCAACGTCGCAGGCAGCAAACGTTGTTGAAGCGATTGAAGCAGGCGCTACAGCATTTTTGATCGATGAAGATACATCGGCAACGAACTTTATGATCCGCGACGAACTCATGCAGCAGCTCATCCCCGCGAATAAGGAGCCGATTACTCCATTTGTCCAGCGTGTGCGCCCTTTATTTACCGATCTTGGGGTATCCACCATCCTTGTCTCAGGCGGATCGGGCGCATTTTTCGGAGTCGCCGACAATGTGATCGCCATGAATGCATACGTGCCCTCAGATGTCACAACGCAAGCCCACCAGCTCGCTGGCACGACCGCGCCGAAGGATGCGGCGTCGATAAGCATGTTCGAAAGCAGAATTCCGCTAAGCCTCGATGCGCCCGGTAAAACCAAACCCGCGAAAGCACTTGGGCTAAGCGAAATTCGCTATGGAAAGGAAACTATTCAGCTCAGCGCACTCACACAGCTTATCGACGCCGCCCAAACCGCCGGCCTCGCGCGCGCCCTCGACAGCATCGCCGAAATGTGCGACGGCGGGACGCTGCGCGAACTGGTGGACGATCTTTGTGCGGACATGGATGATTTTGGTATTGAAATTCTTGCGCCGCAGCATCCGCATCCCGGGCTGTATGCGCGGCCGCGGCGGCACGAAATCATGGCCGCGGTGAACCGGTATCGCCAGCTCAAGCTTGAACCACCACGGCAATAACTCTCAATTCGACAGGCGCACACCCATTCCCACAAACTTTACATATGTTAAACTTTTTACATGCGTAAAGTTTCTTCGCGTGAAAACCCCATTGCCGCCAGGTCGAGGCTGGCGCTTATCAGCGCGGCCGACCGCTTACTAGAGCAACGACCGGCACCCGAAATCTCCATCAAAGACATAGTGTCAGCTGCGGGAATGAGTCGCCCCACGTTTTACCAACACTTCGACGGTCTTGGAGATCTTTTCGCCGCCGCCGGACTGGCACGACTCGAAGAGATGTTCGCCGCAGAAACAAGCGCAGCACCTCCTTTGAATCTCACGGATCGCTTCTTGTCATTAGTTACGAACATGGAAGCGAGCCACCAATTCCTTTACCACGTATATAAAAGCCCCGGCAGCGCAGGATTTCATAAGGGCGCTGTTCGGCTTACCGCCAACTGGCTGCGTCAATTTCCCGAACTCGCAGCGATTCCGCAGGAAGATTCCGCCTTATGGGAATTCCTTGCCTCCGGCGTGATCTGGACAATCACCAAACACTTGGCCGAACGATGTAATAACCCCGAAACACCAAGTGAACCGCCTGCCGCTGACCTCAATCGCATCTTCGAAGGATTTTTCGTATGACCACCGTCCTCTTTGTAGTTTCCGCCGCCGATACCTGGACCCTGTCCGACGGCACCAAACACCCCACCGGCTACTGGGTCGAAGAGCTCGCCGAACCGCATCGTCTGTTTAGCGACGCCGGGTGGGGCATTGTTATAGCAACCCCCGGCGCTCAGCCACCCACGGTTGACCAGCTTAGCTTGGGCATTGCCGGTGGGTCGAAGCAAAAGCGCAACAGAATCAAAGCGTATTTGGACTCTATTCAAGACCAGCTCGCCAACCCACTAGCACTCGAAGATATCAACGAAGATGAGTTCGATTTAGTGTTTTATCCTGGCGGCCACGGCCCCATGGAAGACCTCGCTGTTGATGCAACATCTGGCGCATTGCTTACCCGCCGCATCCAGTCAGGCAAAACTCTTGCGTTGCTCTGCCACGCGCCCGCAGCCCTCCTTGCAGCCAAACGTAATGACGGTTCCTCCCCCTTTGCTGGATACCGAGTCACAGGACTTTCAAATGTGGAAGAACGCCTGAATACCTTCAGTTGGAAGGCACCCTGGCTGCTCGAAGATAAACTGCGCGAAATCGGGACCGAATACGAAAAATCTCCCGTACCATTGCGGCCATTTGTTGTAGTAGATCGGAACCTTTACACCGGCCAAAACCCCGCATCCGCCGAAGCCCTCGCGCAGCGGCTTATTACCGATCTTTCAACCAAAGTCCTGCCCCAAAAAATCTTCGAACCACTGGAACTTCAGCACGGGAAACCATTGCGCAATCGCATTGCCAAAGCCGCCATGGAAGAAGATCTCGGAGGCAAGGAACACCTCCCCAATCCGCGGCTGTTCCGCCTCTATGAAACCTGGTCACGAGGCGGCGTTGGCTTGATCATCACAGGCAATGTCATGGTGGATGCTCGCGCACTGACGAGCCCAGCGACTGTTGTATTAGATAACCGCGCACCATTAGCACCTTTCCGCGAATGGGCCGAGGCTGCACACAGCGGCGGGGCCCAAGTGTGGATGCAGATCAGCCACCCCGGCAGGCAAATCGGACGAGGCATGCCCGGAATCAAGATCGCACCATCGGCGGTGCCGCTGAATCTAGGCTCACATTCCAAGCGTTTTGATATCCCGAAGGAAATGACACAAGGCGAAATCGAAGATGTAATCGAACGCTTTGTGACCACCGCATCACGCGCCGCCGATGCTGGTTTCGACGGCGTAGAACTGCACGCCGCCCATGGTTATCTCCTCTCCCAATTCCTCTCCCCATTAACCAATCTCCGCACCGATGAATGGGGTGGCAACCTGCAAGGACGCAGTAAATTATTGCGTGAAATTGTCACCCGAATCCGCAGTACCGTCCCGGATGATTTCGCCATTGGTGTGAAAATTAACTCCGCCGATTTCCAACGTGGTGGTTTCGACGTCGCGGACGCCTCGGCCGTCGTACAAATGCTCGGCGAACTGGGCGTCGATATGGTTGAAGTTTCCGGCGGATCCTATGAAAGCCCGGCGATGCAAGGACACACGCGCGACCAGCGCACCCTGGATCGTGAGGCGTATTTCCTGACTTTTGCCGAGGAAATCAACCAGGTTGCGCCCATGCCGCTCATGGTCACCGGCGGCATCACACGCCGACACACAGCCGAACGTGTACTCGATGCGGGGATTGCAATGGTGGGCATCGGCACCGCCCTGGCCGTCATGCCAGACCTCCCCAACCGTTGGCGCAACGCGGAAGCAATGGCGCCCGCAACCCCGGAGCCGCGCTTCAAAGACAAAGGCATCAATTCGCTCGCCAAATTGCTGCAGGTAAAGCACAATCTACACCGAATTGCCGACGGCAAGCTTCCCGACGTCGCTGTCAGTCCAACGTGGGCACTACTCACCGATCAAATACGCGAACGAAAAAACCTCAAAGAGTACAAGCGGTGGTTGGCCAAGCGTGAAGGTGAGCATTAAATAAACATTTTCAAAAATTAGTTTCTATTGACATCTTGTTGGGTTTATGCAACAATCTGAAGTATGTCCCCAAAGACCAAGCCTCAGCAACGAATTTTCAACAGGGTACGAGTGTTGCGTACCGAAAGGAATATGTCTCGCGCCCAACTAGCTGAGCTTGTGCAAGTAAACCCCCAAACGATCGGCGCGCTGGAACGAGGCGACCATTCTCCAAGCCTCGATCTAGCGTTTCGTATCTGCAATGTATTCGAACTCCCGGTTGAAGCCGTGTTCAGCCAACAGGAGTTCACACCAATGTCCACGGAAATCTACCGAAAGGCGAAGGTGCAGTAATCATGAATAACTGGGACCGCAACCGCGAACAATTGGAAACGAAACTACCTACCTGGCGCACGGCGCGGCGTCGAGACGCACTCATACGTGGGTTCCAAGGATGGGCCTCACTTTCGATTGTATCTGCCGCGCTGGGAATTCAATTCGGACCCTTCATCACCTTCACGGCTTGGGGCATCACCACCGCCATCACTGTGATCTGCCTGGTGATGTTGCGGATCACCATCAACGGAGTCCTGCAAGCCCCAGAAACCGCACTCGATGAATACGAATCTTCATTGATTCAGCAAGCACGAGCGAAAACATCCACGTACTACCAAGTGACGTTTGCCGCGTTTGCCCTCGTCCTATTTGCGTTCGGTGCCTTCGCCGCGCAAATGAACACCGAAGCTATCACCAATGCTCTGATACACCTCGGATTGGCAGCGATCACCGTAAGCATCGCAATCTCTGGAACCATCACGATTGCCGTATCACAGCAGCTCGGAGAGCCATGGACAAACGCACTCCCAGCCACCGTGAGCGAATCCGAAGAACCATTCAAACAAGCGAAAGTTTGGGCAACACAAGTCTTGGCAAAACACGAGCTAGACCCCCAAGAACAGCAACTCGGCGCAATCCGCGCGATTCGCATGGAAGCACCCAAATTAAGCTTGAAAGATGCCACCAACCTGGTGCGCTCAATCACCCCAAACAAAGCAGGAAGTGGCGCGTTTGGCGAATAAGTGTTTGCTCTAGGCAGGGTTCGGAAAATGAAACCGAACCCCATCCCTTAAATCCTCAACCTTTGTGCCTTTCGGAGTGCGCAACGCAAGTGTAGTCATAAAGAAATCCCCCACAGCGCCTCCGAACAAAAATGCGGACGGCAAGACTAACCAACCCGCGCCTGGCCAATTCGCAGCAATCCACACAGCCGGAATGATGGCTAAGACGATCCCCGGCAATAGCGCCACATACACAAATGCCGCCTTCGAAATAATTGCCCCCGGCGCCGTGCAATAGAACGCAGGTACCACTTTTCCAACCATGAGCGTCCCGTATTTTGCGCGAAAACCCAACGTTTTCAGCGCGAACCCGTGCAACAATTCATGCACAATCGTCAACGCCAACGTAAGCACCACAACCACAACAAGCCCGACGATCATATCTACGAACTCAAGTGTGCCTTCCGCACCCTCCGGCCGATTCATCGCATACAAGCTCATAAACCCGGCGAGGCTCACTGCAGTCAGCACCAGGCCCACAATATTCATCACCACTGCGGTGCGTTTATCGGGAATCCATTCGACGGAATGCTGGTTATCCATATGTTCACCTTAGTCATTGCACGCCATTACGCTCACCGACCACTTCCGACGGCCCGACCGGGACTACACTGGCCACCATGACGCCCACAGATACCAACCCCGACGATTTACGAACATATCAGCGATCTGTCATTTCTTTGGGCGCCGTCGGCATGCCAGTCCAAAGCGCCGACATTGCGCATGTAACCGAACACATTAACGTATGCACATCCAGGTTTGGAGGCCCGGCAGCGGTCACACCTCAACACCCCTGGCCAATCGGACACAATAACCGCCCAATGCTGCACCTCGCCCAACTCAACCTCAATGAATTACCCAGTTTACCTGGCAATTATCCCAGTTCAGGGCTGCTTCAATTCTTTCTTGCTGACGACGCTGAGGCCGGCGTTGACTTCTACGACGACGAGTACGTGGGTTGTTGTATCCGCCTGATTCCCACCGAAGAGTTCGCAAACGCTTGGGCCGAGTGGTATCTCCCCCAAAACGCCCAACTATTCGATGGCGGATACTTCGCGATCACCGGAGAACTAATAGAACAAAACCCTAGAATAGACGACCGTGATTTCGAATCACTCCCACCCGAAGCCCGAACGTTCTTCCGCCGCGCCCAAGCCCCAGAAGGCGGCTCATACTTCGGCCGTGGATGGGCAACCTTCTTACAAGGAGAACCCCGTCAACCCGACGACCCACGCGAACAGCTCTTCCAGATAGACAGCATCGAAAACAATAACGGAGTTTCCTTAATGCTCGGCGACTGCGGAATCGGCCACTTCTTTATCCACCCCGACGACCTCGCCGCCCACGACTTCACCCACGTGACCCTCTACGGGGAAAGCTGCTGAAAACACATTGGACCTTTGGTCCTCGAATTGTGTCAAGGCTGTTCACCAGTAGCGAAACACCGCGACCTGCAGCCGGAACATCCGCATACTCGGGGTATGAACATTCTTCTTTTCGGCGGCACTGGTTTTCTGGGCCGCGAGATCGCCATCGCCGCCCTGCACGCGGGGCATAAGGTTACCTGCCTCGCACGCGGAAACGGCGAAATTCCACAAGGCGCAACATTTATTCGCGCGGACCGCAACCACCCTCATGCGTTAGAAAAAGTTAGCGATACTTCCTGGGATGCAGTAATTGAACTTACCTCGCACCCACGGTTCATTCACGACGCCGCGGCAACGCTCAACGCATCACACTGGGTGTATGTCTCTTCTTCCAGCACGTATGCACGATTCGACACACCAGAACCAGACGAACAGACATCAGTGTGGCCACCCTTCAACGGTGACATGCTCGAAAACCAAGCCGATTACGGCCCCGCAAAAGTAGCCTGCGAAGATATCGTTCGCCGCCACACCGATAACCACACAATTATTCGACCAGGACTCATCGGCGGGTTTGGCGACACCACCAGCAGAAGCACCTATTACCCATGGCGATTCGCACACCCATCCGGCACGCAAGTAGCCATCCCAGACCCAACATTTCCACTGTCGCTCGTAGACGCCCGCGACCTCGCCACCTGGATCATTCACTGCATAGAAACGCCCATCACCGGAACCTTCAACATCGCCGGCGAAACAGCAACAGTCGCGGACGTCGTAAAGCACAGTATTGCACTCAGCGATAGCAAAGCAGTTCCATTCATTATCGACGACGTGACCCTCGCCGCCGCCCACGTAAGCCCCTGGATGGGCCCGCACAGCATGCCACTCTGGACCGGCGGCGACCCCGCGTGGCGCTACATCGCAACACTCAACTCCCAAAAAGCACGACAACACGGTTTCACCAGCCGGCCACTCCAGGAAACCCTCGCAGCAGCGCTCGAATATCAAATCCAATCCGGCGCCCCAACCGGTGCCGGACTTACCGACGCTGAGGAACGTGCCTTGATCCAGTATGCGAACGAACAATCTACGAATGACGGGGCGGCGGGGTAATGACGGG
>JAUMZC010000094.1 GCA_030528295.1 Corynebacterium sp. | reverse complement strand
TAACGCCCCAAAACACGGCAATAATTTGCACACCAAATACACCAATCCGGGGGTGGTTGCGCGCGGTGAAGCTGCCGCGGCGTCGATAAGGTATTGGATGCTGGAGCCCGTAATGTAGGTAGTGCGCTGCAGAAACGGTGCAACCCCAAATAATTGCGCACTAGATTTTAGCTTCAAAACATGCTGGCTTTTACATTACGATATAACGCTGATAGCAAACCTGACTACGGCGCAATAACGATACGGAAGGCTTCTCGTGGGCCACGTATCGTAACCGTATAACCATATAACGCCACGGGGATACGCAAAGTTGAAGCGTTGCCTTAAATAATCTTCTCAAGACGTCATTGATAACTATTCGCTCTGGCTGTTCGAAGGGAATTCCGTTTGTCTTGATGGTATAGCGGTGGGGTACCTTGTGTGTTTCCGGCCCGTTGCCTTGGCGATGTAGCCTGGCGGGAAGGGTGTCGTTAATGCCTCGCAGTGGCGTTTCAATCACCGTAATCGGCACGCTTTAGCCTGTTGAGAACATATATTCGAGATAAGTATGGGTGAGTGTCATTTCAATGCGCGTATTCATTGAGCAATTTGGATCCTGAGAATCAAGAGCTGACCCATCATCAACTAAGAACAATGAGTTTTATACACAATAATGGGGGAGTCTGAGAAACATTATTTCAGCGCCAGACTTTTGGGCTGTACTGCGGCTATTTGATGCAATCGGTGTGTTTTCTTATTGTTTCTTTCGGTATAAATCAGCACTTTGTGGGAGAACATGTGCAAAATGGTGGGTATGAAGATTCTTGTAGTAGATGACGAGCAAGCTGTTCGTGAATCGCTTCGGCGATCACTCAGCTTCAACGGATATGATGTCACCCTTGCCGACGACGGTGCGGCAGCCTTGGAAGCTATTGAGCGTGACCAACCAGATTTGGTCATTTTGGATGTGATGATGCCCCGCATGGATGGTCTCGAGGTTTGCCGTAGCCTCAGGTCCACTGGTGATGATCGTCCGATTCTGGTCCTCACTGCGCGCGATGGGGTTTCTGATCGTGTTGCTGGCCTCGATGCTGGCGCTGATGATTACCTGCCAAAGCCGTTTGCTTTGGAGGAGCTTCTTGCCCGGGTGCGTTCCTTGCTGCGTCGTGCTGCTGCTGAAGGTATTGGCACCAATACCAGCACGGAATTGGCCTTTGAGGATCTTCGCCTGAACCCTGACACCCGTGACGTAACCCGTGGTTCACGTCCAATCAGCCTCACTCGTACTGAGTTCGCGTTGTTGGAGTTGCTGATGGCAAATCCACGTCGTGTACTGAGTCGTTCTCATATTCTTGAGGAAGTTTGGGGATATGATTTCCCGACGTCAGGCAATGCCCTCGAAGTCTATATTGGCTATCTTCGCCGTAAGACTGAAGCAGAAGGTGAGCCCCGCTTGATCCATACTGTTCGCGGCGTCGGTTATGTGCTTCGGGAGACCGCACCGTGATTCTCCGAACGCCGTCTTCTGGAGAGTTCCAAAAAACAGAAGACGGCTTTTCTCAGACGCCCGCTGATTTAGGCGGGTTGTCGTCATCTAGACGTCTTTCGCTTCGTGTTCGGCTTGCTTTAGTTACCGCGATCATGGTGGCGATTTCCGTCGTCTTGGTGACGGTAGTTGCATTTTTTACCGTGAGCTCTTCGCTGAGCCGTTCTGTCGATTTAGGACTTGAAGAAAAAGCTAACGCGCTGCTGTTCAATAGCTTTCACCCAAACTTTGTGATCAGCCCTGGAACCGAGTTAGCGTCGTTTAAGTCATACAATCCAGACATCCGCGTTGCGTACTTCCCGCCTGCGTCTCCAACTGGAATTGGCGACCCCATCCAGATCGTGGACGAAGTGGATGTGCTGACAGGTGCAAAGGAAATGAGTATCCGCACCAATGGAGCGGAGCGCATCCTCGCCAAGAACAATGAAGCTGGCGCAACGGTGATCTTGGCCCAGGACCTCCAAAGCATGCACGCATTAACACGTTCGTTAGGTGTTGCGTTGGCGCTCATGGGTGCGGTTGGTGTTCTTGCTGCTCTTGCCACAGGCATTGGTGCGGCAAAAGCTGGTTTGCGGCCAGTGAGTAGACTTCAGCATGCTGTGAATTACGTTGCTCGTACTGATGATTTGCGCCCAATTCCGGTTGAGGGCAATGACGAATTAGCACAGCTAACACGCAGTTTTAATGAGATGCTTGCAGCATTGCAGGCATCCAGGACGCGGCAGACTGAATTAGTTGCAGACGCAGGTCATGAGTTAAAAACTCCCCTTACAAGTTTGCGCACTAATATCGAACTGCTCATGATGGTGAATTCATCAAATGGTGCTTGTATTTCAGAATCAGATCGCAAAGATCTGGAGCGGGACGTTATTGCACAGATTGATGAAATGTCCACATTGATCGGTGATCTTGTTGACCTTGCACGTGAAGATGGACCACAGCAAGTTGTAGAGCCACTCGATCTTGGTGAATGTATGGAAACTTCCCTGGAGCGTGTGAAACGCCGCCGCCCTGACGTGAAGTTTGAAATGAAGACGATTTCGTGGTCAATGTATGGTGATCCATTTGCCTTGGGCCGGGCAACATTGAATCTTATGGATAACGCCGCGAAATGGTCACCGCCAAACGGCGTTGTGCGCATTGAAATGCGTCAGCTCACGGACAGCACAGTTGAACTGACGTTCGCTGACTCAGGTCCGGGTATCCCAGTTGAGGATCGCGAAAAGGTGTTTGAACGGTTCTACCGTTCAATCCAGGCACGTTCCATGCCTGGCTCAGGTTTGGGCCTAGCAATTGTGAAGCAAGTGATTGTGCGACACGCCGGTACGATCGTTGCGGAAGAATCTAACGATGGCGGTGCATTAATGCGTGTAACCTTACCCGGGTCACGTGGTGACGCCCCGAATTCAATTGAAAATGAAATGGCACCTAGTGAGGAAAACAAAGTGGAGGAACTCGCTGGTTCTCCTCGTGGACACGGTAGCCGCAAAGACTTTTTCGCACAGTTGTGGGAGAAGCGTTCGCAAGCTAAGCACTAGTTGAGGCTTTCCGTCCCCCGATTGTGTTGGTAGCGTTGTCATAGGCTTGCGGCAGCGCAACCCCAGTTGAAAGGTTCATAATGACTGACGCGAACGAATCTCTTTTTCCAAAAAAAGATGCTCAAAAAGACGAGGTTCCGGAGAACACCGAAACTGCACAAGAGAGCGAATCACCGGGTGGTGATCAGCATCAGGTGACTCCTGAGTCAGCTACTGATGCTGGAGCGGAAAAGGATTCAGCGGAATCAGAGCCGCAACTTACAGATCTGGGGGAGGACCTTGCGCCTCCGGCGAAGGCAACCGACCAGGAACCAACCGACCAGCCGTCGCCGGAGTACGTGCCAGTGGACGACTGGACTGCGTCTTCGTCGTCTCCGTCACAGGAATCCGCCGAGCAAGAAACTTCGTCATCTGCGGAGGCGGCCGAGCCTCCAATTGCACCTGGAATTCCGCCGACGCCTTCGTTGCCACCCCAGATGCCTGTTGGTTCGCATTTGCCGCCGAGTGCAGCGCCGACTACAGCGTTTGTGCAGCAGCCGCCGCCGGGAATGGGGTTCCAGCAGGGGGTTCCGCCTGCCGAGATTCCTGAAAACCCCTATGCGCGGAATCGTCACCAGTCGGAGGCACCTCAGCAACCTGCATGGCAGTCACCGTTGGCACAAGCTCCATCGGCGAAGGTGCCACCACAGATTGCGGGTGCGGAGCAAGCTCCCGCGCAACAGCCTCCTGCGGAACCGCAACAGGGTGTCGACGTCCCGCCCCCTCCGATTACTGGTGGCATTCCGGTTGCCGGTGGTGGCGTTGCCCCTCCGCCAGCTGATGTTCCTGCCCAACTCACACAACCAGTTGAGCCTCCGAAGCAGAAGCGGCGGGTTGGCCTTGGTACCTTGGCCGCGTTGATGCTCGTTGCGGCTATTGGCGCTGGTGGAGTTACCGGCGTCGTGTTGTCGTCGCGCCAGGGAACAACGATCAGTGCATTGGGTGAATCCCCGGCGAAACGTAGCGGCTTGTCAGAGCCCGGTGACGTTTCCGAGGTTGCAAAGAATGTCCTGCCTACGGTGGTTTCCATTTATGCCGCCAACGCGAATGAGGGAGGCACAGGGTCTGGATCCATTATTTCCTCCGATGGCCATGTGTTGACCAATAACCACGTGGTGGATTTGGCGAAAGATGGCGGAACGATCGAAGTGCTGCTTAATGACGGTTCGATCTATGAAGCAGATTTGGTCGCGGGCGATGTGGAAACTGATATCGCGGTCATCAAAATCCGTGGAGTGAAAGATCTTCCGGTGATCACTTTCGGTGATTCTGATGAAGTTGTTGTCGGGGAATCGGTTGTGGCGGTTGGTGCGCCTCATGGCCTGACCGCTACCGTGACCGCCGGCATTGTTTCTGCGCTGAATCGTCCGGTGCGCCTGGGCGCGGATGATGGGTCAGAAGTGTTTATTGATGCTATCCAGACCGATGCTTCGATCAACCCTGGTAACTCTGGTGGACCACTTGTCAATATGCAAGGTCAGCTCATTGGGGTTAACTCGATTATTTATAGCGAGACGCAAGGATCGGTTGGTTTGGGCTTTTCCATTCCAGCGAACCAAGCAAGCCGTTACGCCGATCAGTTGATTAAGAAGCGCAAGATTGATCATCCGAAGATTGGTGTCCGGTTGGATCAGCGTTATCCCGGCCCGGGAGCTTTGATTGCGAAAGTTGAGCCGAATTCGCCTGCGGAAAAGGCTGGTTTGACCGAAGGTGACCTAGTTATCCAAGTCGGTGATCGGCGGATTGGCGAAACAGATGCAATTATTGCTGCGATTCGCGCCCTAAATTTCGGCGATACTGTCACACTTAAAGTAATGAACCCAGAATCCAAGGAGACACGGGAAGTAGACGTCACGCTTCCTGAGCAGTAGTACCCGAGTAAAGGAAAGGGCCCGTCATGAACCACGTGATTTCTTCGCTATCCGATCTCAATGATCCTGATCCTGAGATTCTCAGGGCAGCTGAAAATGCCCAAGATTCGCATTCACCACGGCGGGCTCTTGTTGTGCTGGTCAACGATGACCTGTTTTCCACCACGGAAGACACAGATCGTCTTGTGACGGAACTTCTCCACGAGGATGGTTTTACCGTCGACGCTGTCGTGAAAGTAGAGTCCACGCGGGTTGATATTCGCCAAGCGATCGAAACAGCGGTTGTTGGTGGCGCGGACCTCGTGATCACAGTGGGCGGCACGGGCGTCGGCCCCCGCGATAAAGCGCCGGATGCTACGCGTTCGGTGCTGGATATGATTTTGCCGGGTATTGCTCAAGCACTGCGGTCTTCAGGGTTGGCTTGTGGCGCGGTTGACGCGTGCACGTCGCGGGGTATTGCGGGCGTGTCGGGATCCACGGTGATTGTGAATTTGGCGTCGTCACGTGCGGCGATCCGCGACGGCATGGCAACGCTCGGCCCGCTGGTCAACCACGTCATCGATCAGCTGCGCCGCGGCTAGTGTCGACGTCGCGTAGCCCCAGGCGCCGTCGCAGGGCGCGGCGCGAGTGCACCACTCCGGGGATTGATCGGAGCCCTGACCTTCCAACTGCTCAGTGGTCGGAACGCCAAGACGACGGGATACCTGAAGAATACTGGCGATCTGAGATGCCGCCACATTGGGGAACATAAAAAACCCGCCTTGTTGAAGGCGGGTTTTTATTATGAAGACATTAGGTAGTCCGGCGGCCTTGCTGGAGCAGGTCGCGGATTTCGGTGAGGAGTTCAGCTTCGATGGAAGCTGGAGCCTCTTCATCTGCCTCGACACCTTTGCGGGCGTCCTGGATTTCCTTGAGCTTGTTCATTGGGAGTACCAGGACGAAGTACACGACTGCGGCGATAATCAGGAAGTTGATTGCCGCGGTGATCACTGCACCGAAGTCCAAGAAGGTGGCTGGGTTGCCGGGGCGAAGATGGAAACCAAGGCCGGAGGCTTCAACAGATCCCACGGACGCGATCATAGGATTGATCAGGTTATCGGTGAATGCGGTAACGATTGCGGTAAACGCTGAACCGATTACAACAGCCACGGCGAGGTCAATAACGTTGCCGCGCAGAATAAAGTCTTTAAAGCCCTGTAGCATCATCGTCTCCTAATGGGTTTGGGGGCAAAATATGAAAAATTGCTTAAGATTTTTCTCAGATTTTTGGCAAATTGAGAAAACCTTTGCGAACATTATTTACCTTAGCGGAGATCATGTATCTGGTCCATTCTTATTGCCGATTTGTTCGCTCTGGGGCCCGTAATTACTACGGTTAAAGGGGTATTTAACGATGCTCCCGCGACACTATGTGCGGCTGATTGTGGAAGTGCTATGAGAATTGTCGAATTGTTTTTTTGAGTATCATCTTTAGTTGAAATTCCAGTGGAAACTACCTTGCCACCTGCGGCGATGACCCGCGGTTCGTGCTCTTGCTGACCTTGAGAAACGATATTCACAGTGTCGCCATGATGCAATAAAGGAATGATTGTGGAATCCGCAATTACTACTGGAACCATGGTAGGTGGATCATTCTCAGAGACTGTTGTGTTACTGGTCACTAATTCTGTTGTGAGTTCCGAGCCAAGGATTCTCGAAGGTGTAATCACTTCCTTTTTTCTAATCGTGGTGGCCGCAATGCTTCCTGTGATTTCTTCGTCAGAATGATATGATCCTTCGGGTTTTAAAATTTCGGGTACAGATTCTTTAGCCACCATTTCTGCACTTATTTGGGTCCCTGCAGGAATATCTTGAGTTGCGATTAATACTTGAGAATTCGTGTCCGTCATACTGTGAATCGTTAAGGCAAATGCGACGATCAACAGTGCGATAGCAAGAATGCGTCGCAGGTCCCTAGTACGCCGCCAACCCGGCGTAGCGAAGTGCATTTGGGGATGTTTCATATAGTTTTAGACGTTGGAGGAACATTGATAGGTTCCCTCCGCTGTAAAAATTACATCCATCACAATATCGTGCTGTTCGAATGGAATTTCGTCGAGAATTTCCCATGGGTTCAATGCGATACCAAACCGGACTCGCTCGCGCGAAATGGTAGCCAAGGCGCGGTCATAAAAACCACCGCCACGGCCCAGCCTAATTCCAGAGCGTGTGCATGCGAGTCCGGGCACGAGTACTAAACCGCAGCTTTCAAGGATTGCGCTGGTGAATCGGGGATTTTTTGGTTCCAGGATGCCGTATTTGCCCTCGACTAACTCGCCACGACTCTCGTAGATTCCCCAGTGCATTTGGTGAGCTGGCCGCACGGCGGGGAGGTAGAGTGTGGCCGTTGCGGAAGCCAGGGCGTCGATAAGCTGAATTCCGCCACCAGGTTCGGTTTCGGTGGGGACGTACGCCGCAACCTGTTCGATGTTGTGGTGTTGAATGTAACCACAAATGCCCTCAATGAGGGGGAGCGAATTCGCTACGTTTTGTGCTCTCTTTTTTAGTAGTTGATGTCGTAATTTTGCCTTAAACATGAATTTGACATTAATAAAATCGCGCCCAGAATCGGCACTTACATGGGCAGAAATTCAGTTTTGGTCGGTAGGCTGAATTTATGACCCTCTCAATTGATGATCACAAGTATGCGGTGAAAACCGTTGTAGTACCTGCTGCTGGCTTGGGGACTCGTTTTTTGCCAGCAACAAAAACAGTGCCTAAGGAATTACTTCCAGTGGTTGATACACCTGGAATCGAGGTTATTGCGGAGGAAGCAGCAAGCTTGGGGGCAACGCGGTTTGCTGTGATCACGGCACCGCAAAAGCAGGGGGTCCTTGCACATTTTCAGCGGCATGCTGAATTGGAGGAAACGCTGGAGGAGCGCGGTAAGACGGAGCAGCTGCGCAAGGTGCGTCGTGCGGCAGAGCTGATTGAGGCGATTCCGGTTGAGCAAGCCCGCCCATTGGGCTTGGGGCATGCGGTCAGTCTTGCCGAAAGTGTGCTCGATGATGATGAAGATGTGTTTGCTGTGATGCTGCCGGATGACCTGGTGCTGCCCATGGGGGTGATGGAAAGCATGGCGAAGGTTCGTCAGGAGCGTGGCGGTAGTGTGTTGTGCGCCTTCGAGGTTCCGCTTGATGAGGTCAGTAATTATGGTGTGTTCGAAATCGAAGAGAGCGGCCAGGTTGACGTCAAACGCGTCACTGGAATGGTGGAAAAGCCTGACCCTGACGATGCCCCTTCGACATTTGTTGCGACTGGCCGTTATTTGCTCGACCGTGCGATTTTCGACGCCCTGCGCCGCATCACCCCAGGCAAGGGCGGGGAATTGCAACTCACTGACGCCATTGAATTGCTGATCAAAGAAGGCCACCCTGTACATATCCTCGTGCACCATGGAAAACGCCATGACCTGGGCAATCCCGGCGGCTATATCCGCGCATGTGTGGACTTTGGCCTCGATCACCCAACCTATGGCCCAGGTTTGCAGCGTGCCATTGCGAGGATGCTACGAGAACGCGGTATAACCTTGTAAATCGAATTGGTGTTGCGTTTATGAGGAGAAGCACATGCGTTCTGTTGAGGAGCAATTGGTGTTGGTTACCCGCGCCGCTGTCACCCCAGAACCGGTGCGGATCGCCATTTCCGAAGCCCTCGGACTGATGTGCGCAGAGGAAGTTCAAGCAACGCAACCCCTACCAGGTTTCCCTCAAGCCGCGATCGACGGTTATGCTGTGCGCGCCGTCGATGTTGGCGGTGAGCGCCCGCTAGCCAGGCAGGAGGAAGAGCGCCCCCCGTTGCGTGATGTTTCCCTGCCGGTGGTGGGCGAGGTGGCCGCCGGCTCCCAGCAACCATTGCGGTTACAACCGAAACAGGCTGTCCGTGTGCATACCGGGGCTCCGCTCCCAGCGCTTGCCGACGCCGTGCTTCCCTTAGAGTGGTCCGACCGCGGCTCCCGGCGGGTCGTCGCTCAACGACCTGTTCGATCCGGTGAATTTGTGCGCCGCACTGGCGACGATATCCAGCCAGGCGATGTTGCTGTCACGCCAGGAACGATTCTCGCCCCGGCTCATATTGGTCTCCTTGCCGCAGTTGGACGCTCGAAAGTGCTTGTGTATCCGCGCCCAAGAGTAGCGATTATTTCCGTAGGCAACGAGTTGGTCGATATCGACCGAGACCCTGGACTCGGCCAAGTATTCGACGTCAATTCCTATGCCCTTGCAGCCGCTGGCCGCGAAGCGGGAGCTGAAGTGCATCGCGTGGGTATTGCTGCAGGCGAGCCCCGTCGACTCAAGGAAATCATCGAGGGCCAGCTGCTCCGCAGCGAAATCATCGTGGTGTCCGGTGCAGTGGGCGGCTCCGGGAGTGAACAAATCCGTCAGGTTCTTGGTGAACTCGGCGATATCGATGTCACGCGTGTTGCAATGCACCCGGGCTCTGTGCAGGGCTTCGGCCTGATCGGGGAAGGCACTCCGGTGTTCCTTCTGCCCAGTAACCCAGTATCTGCCCTGGTGATTTTCGAAACCTTCGTCCGTCCTCTTATTCGAATGTCACTAGGCAAGCGAAACGCTACTCGCCGCGTGGTCCGGGCCCGTGCTCTCAATCAAATACTTTCGCGAAAAGGCCGCCGTGGTCTCATTCGTGCCCGGCTGATGCGCGACGCAGAAACCCAGGATTATCTTGTGGAAGGCATTGGCGGTGCCACGGGTGCGCCAGCCCATCTACTTGCAGGAATGGGGGAATCAAATGC
>JAUMZC010000093.1 GCA_030528295.1 Corynebacterium sp. | reverse complement strand
CATAAATTTGGGCGAAAAAATGGAATCTGTGACAGATCGCAGGTCGGCGGTTGTGCGCAACGTACTTTTGGGAGGTGGCCTAGCCTTTCAGAGCGGTGAAATCAGTGTCGGCGTACTCGGTGCCTACTGTGGTGGCGCCTTGGTCTGCCTTGTGGATTTCGTTTTCGCGTCGGCGCAGGTCAACGCGGCGGATCTTGCCGGAGACCGTCTTGGGGAGTTCGAAGAATTCGAGGCGCCGGATGCGTTTGTAGGGAGCGAGGGTGTCGCGGCAGTGCTTGAGAATTGCCTCGGCGGTTTCGGCGGTGGGTTCCCAGCCGGGAGCCAAGGCGACGTAGGCCTTTGGTACAGCCAGGCGGATTGGGTCTGGGGAAGGGACAACAGCCACTTCGGCTACGGCCGCGTGTTCGATTACGGCGGATTCGAGTTCGAAGGGGGAGAGGCGATAGTCGGAGGCTTTGAACACATCGTCGGATCGGCCGACGTAGGTGAGGTAGCCATCTTCGTCGCGTTCGGCGATATCGCCGGTGTGGTAGAAGCCGTCTCGGAAGATTTCCTCGTTTTTGTCGGGGTCGCCATAGTAGCCGGGGGTCAGGCCAACGGGGCGGGGGTCAAGGCGCAGGCAGATTTCGCCGGTGTCGCCGATTTCGTCCGTGGCTGGGTCGATGAGCACGACGTCGAAACCTGGGAGGGGGCGGCCCATGGAGCCGGGCTTAACGGGCTGACCTGGGGTATTGGCGGTCTGGACGGAGGATTCGGTCTGGCCAAAGCCGTCGCGAATAGTAGTGTTCCAGGCTTTTTCAACGGTGGAAATAAGTTCCGGATTTAGTGGTTCACCAGCAGCAACGACCTTTGTGGGTGGATTTTGTAAGCGGGTGAGATCGGCCTGGGCCAACATGCGCCATACCGTGGGAGGGGCGCAGAAGCTGGTAACACCTTCAACGGACATCTTTTCCATGAGGGCCGCGGCGTCGAAACGCGCGTAGTTGTAGAGGAAGACGGTGGCGCCGGCAATCCACGGAGCGAAGAAGTTCGACCAAGCGTGCTTAGCCCAGCCGGGTGCAGCAACGTTGAGGTGCACGTCCTCGGGGGTGAGCCCAATCCAGTACATGGTGGAAAGGTGCCCCACCGGGTAGGAAGTGTGCGTGTGTTCGACCAACTTTGCCTTCGACGTGGTGCCGGAGGTGAAGTAGAGCAGCAATGTTTCGTCGGCCGGGGTGGGCTGCGTGGGTACGAACTCCTCGGGGGCGTCGAAGGAGTCGGAGTAGCGCAGGGTGGGGTGCGCGGTCTGGGCGGCGGGGTCGTCGCCAACCTGAATGACGGTGAAGTCGCCGGGCACGTCTTGGAACTTCGCAGCGTCCTCACCACCGGCAACAACCCAGGAAACCTGTGCGCGCTCGGTACGGTCGGCGAGGTCTGCTGAGCCGAGCATGGCGGTGGCCGGGTTGATCACAAAACCCGCCTTGATGCATGCAAGCATCGTTTCCCACAGCTCCACCTGGTTGTTGAGCATGAGCATCACACGGTCGCCACGCTGCACCCCCTGAGCCACGAGCCAGTTAGCAAGCTGATTCGAACGCCGGGAGAGCTGGTTGTAGGTGCGGCGGGTATCCGTACCGTCCATCTCGGAGATTACCAAGGCCTCGCGATCGCGGGAGTCTGGATGATTGCCCAGGTAGTCAAACCAATCCAAGGCGAAGTTGAAGTGTTCGAATCGGGGCCAGGTGAATTGCTCCCGTGCGGCCGCGTAGTCTTCCCGGAGGTCCACCAGCAGGTCGCGGGCGGCGAGGAATGTTGCCGTGGTGGGGCTGAGATTGCTCATGGTGCTCCTTCTTCGCGCCGGTCGGCGCCTTCTCTGCGCCAGGAGGCGCTGGTTCAACAATCCGAAGCGTTGAGGTATGCGCTGCGCCATACCCCAGTTGCAATGTGATGTGTGTCGCAGTCTAAATGATGGCGAGTACGAAAGTATATGCAAACGTACACTTCGGACATGAGCTACCCCTAAATGTGGGTGATTAGCTGCGTTGGCGAATCCCGTAAATAACCAGCTCGCCCAGCTCTTTATAGGTCTGTGCGATGGGGAGCGCGTCGGCGTAGTCGCCTTGCTGAATTTGGCTCATGGTCGTCTCAATCAGGCGGGCAACAAACTCTGCTGGCAATGGCCGGAATTCACTATTGCGCACGCCGCGCCGCAGCAATTCGAGTATGCGCTGTGTGGCTGCCTGGGTATTTGTGGCGTAGATTTCCCGGGCCACTGATTCGCTCGCTAAATCGCGCATGAACTGGGAAGATGCTGGCTGTAAAGCATCGAAGATCGCGGCAAAATAAGCCTCCAGCGCAGCCTGCGCGGTGGCATGTCCAGCGAGTGCCGCCTCCGTGTGCTGGGTAATTTCCCGGAAAAAATCCTTCACCACCTTCTGGATGATTTCATCCCGCGAACGGCCCAGGGCATACATGGTGGACTTGGAGCAGTGGAGTTCTTTGCAGGCGGAGTCGATGGTGAAATCGGCAAATCCGTCATTGAGGAACCGGGCCCGCAGGGCTTGGAATAGCTGCTGTTGCCGCCCAGTCATTGGTGTGCTCACGTCGCTCCTTCGGGGGTGATTTCTTGGAGTTTCAGGGGTGTTTGGGGGTGGGGAAGGGTTGGTATTTGTCAGGTTTCCTCACCGGTTTTGTCTCTAAGTCTTCCACAGTGCCCGGCGAAACTGTACTATGTGAGCCATGATCGTACTGTGTGGTCCAGGTCACTGTACGAGATCGCCGTTTGAGAGGAAGTGAAACCCATGCTCAATCCCACCGACCCGCAACTGCTCGCAGGTGTGAAATTCCCCGATGCGGATATCCTGCACGTGGCGCACATGCTGTCCGATGAAGAGCAGGATCGGCTGCGCGAACTGCACGAATTCCTGCAATCAGAGATCCGTCCGGTGGTGGGTGAGTATTGGGACCGGGAAGAACTCCCATTTGAACTCCTCCCAAAACTTGCGGCCCATGGGCTGGGTGAACTGGAGTTTTCCGGCGCATCCAGGCTGTTTAAAGGCTTGGCCTATGCCGAGGTGACCCGCGCCGATGTGTCCCTGTCCGCCCTGGTGGGAATTCACAATGAACTAGTTGTGGATCTGCTTGACCAACTCGCTTCCGAGGAGCAGAAGCAAACCTGGCTTCCGGGCTTACGGCAATTTGAAAAGCTTGGTTGCTTTGCGCTCACAGAGCCGGATCATGGTTCGGACATTGCGGGCGGCCTGGCCACCACTGCGGAACGCACCGATGATGGTTGGGTGATTCGCGGTGCCAAGCGCTGGATCGGCGGCGGAACCTTCGCGGATTTCGCCGTTGTGTTCGCCCGCGATGTGGCCGATAACCAAATCAAGGGCTTTATCGTTGAGCTGGACCGTGAAGGAGTAACCAAGACCAAGATCGCCCGCAAGATGGGGCTGCGGATTATGCAAAATGCAGACCTGACCTTTGATAACGTGCATATTCCGGCGGAAAACCTGATCCCGGGGGCGGAGTCTTTTGCCGCCACCAATGTGATGTTGCGCAATTCCCGGGCGTGGGTGGGTTGGCAGACCGCCGGTATCCAGCTCGCGATTTTTGATCGCGCCCGGGCCTATGCGTTGACCCGTGAGCAATTTGGCCGGCCGATCGCTAAGTTCCAGCTAGTTCAGGAGCAGCTTTCCCGGATCCTGGGCAACGCTACGGCAACGCTCGGCATGATGACGCATATTGCTCGCCTGCAGGAAGATGGAAAGTTCGATATGCCGCATGCCGCCTTGGTTAAGGCGACGGGTACGCGCCTGGCTCGGGAGTCTGCGCAATTGGGGCGGAGTATGGGCGGCGGCAATGGCATCCTCACGGAGCACGAACTGTCCAAACTGCTTGGCGACGCCGAAATCCTCTACACCTACGAAGGCACCTACGAAGTGAACTCCCTGATCGTCGGGCGCGCCGTCACCGGTGTTTCCGCGTTTGTATAACGGGCGTACAGCAAGGGAAGGAAGTGACCATCATGGAACTCACCAACAATCACGTTGTTTTTATTAGCGGTGGCGCGTCTGGGCTGGGTGCGGAATCGGCCAGGCAATTCGCTGCGGCAGGCGTCAAGGTGGTGGCCGCGGACCTGAATATTCCGGAGGAACAAACCCCTGGCGTGCACTATGTGCAAACTGATGTCACGGATCCCGTCCAGGTCAACGCGGCTATTGCGGAGGCAACCAAGCTCGGGGAACTGCGGTGCGCACTCGCCTGCGCCGGCATTGCGCCGAGTATGCGGATCGTTGGGCGTAAAGGTACGCATGACCCGGCGTTGTTTAGCAAGGTCATCAATATCAATCTGTGCGGGAGTTTTCACGTGCTTTCGGCTGCGGCGGAGGCAATGTCCCAGCTGGAGCCTATCGACGATGCGGGCCAGCGCGGCGTCGTTATCCTTACTGCGTCGGTGGCAGCATTCGAAGGGCAGATTGGGCAGGCGGCGTACGCGGCGTCGAAAGGCGGGGTGCATGCGTTGACGCTGACGGCGGCGCGCGACCTGGCCACTCAGGGTATCCGGGTGTGCGCAATCGCCCCGGGCGTGGTGGATACGCCGATGATGGCAGCCATGCCTGACAACGTGCGCACGGAGCTTGAGCAGCGCGTTCCGTTTCCGCAGCGTATGGCCCACCCCGCGGAATACGGCAAGCTTGCGCGCGCCATCATCGACAATGATTACCTCAACGGTGAAACAGCGCGTCTCGACGGCGCGCTCCGCATGCAACCACGCTAACCCACCGCCGTCCGCGCGTCAGTGGAAGGGCACAAGACCCCAATACGGAAAGACCGCCCGCGAGGTGGCGATCATGGAGGGGTCTGCGGAATGCGTCATCACGTGGCCGGGGTCAAACTCCACCAACCCGGCCACGGCATCCATGTCACCAAGGGTTTTCGACGCCCGGCAACCCACCGTGGATTCCCAACCATCCGGCATGCGCGCGGCCGGGTTGAGCTCCACATCGGCCACGGCGGCAAGCACTTGGGTCCAGACGCGGGCGACGGAATCCCGCTGGTAGCCGCCGCCCCCCAAGGCAACCCAGCGGCCAAACGCAAAACGATCCGCCCAACCCGCCAGCGAACGATACGCCACGGTAAGCGCGTCGGCGGAAATCCGCAGGTGAGTCAGGGGATCTTCGCGATGGGGGTCCGCGCCATGCTGGCTAATAATGATCTCCGGGCGGAAACGCTGCAGAATCGCCGGAATAATACTGTGCACGTTGCGCAGCCAGTCGACATCACTGACATTGGTTTCCAATGCCACATTCACAGCGGTGCCATAGGCGTTTGGGCCGCCGATATCACCCGCATGTCCGGTGCCGGGGAATAAATACAGCCCGGATTCGTGGACGGACATAGTGACGACCCTCGGATCATCCCAGAACAAACGTTCCACTCCGTCGCCGTGGTGGGCATCCAGATCAATATAGGCAATCCGGCGGGCACCGTGGTTGAGGAGCCACTTGATGGCTACCGCGGCGTCGTTCAGCATGCAAAACCCGGAAAGCTCCGCGGCCTGGGCGTGGTGCAAACCCCCAGAAATATTGACGGCGCGCTTCGTGCGGCCGCTCCACACCGCGCTCGCGGCGGCGACCGTACCAGCGACAATGCGGGAAGCAACGGCCGGAAGCTGCGGAACCAGCGGATTATCTGCGGTGCCAATGCCGAACTCTGGGGCAGCATCGCCACTGTGCAACGCCGCAAGATATTCGGGCGTATGTATGAGACGCAACAAGGCGTCGCTGGTAGGCGGGGGTTCGACGATTTCGAACATTTGCAGGAGGCCAAAATGCTCCGCAAGCTGCATGGCAAGGCGCACACGATCCGGTCCCATAGGGTGCCGCTTGCCAAAACTATAGCGCTCTAATTCCTCGTTATGAATCAGCAGTGGCCGCATCAGACGGACCTCGCTAACGGATCACGATGACGCGGCAAGGCGGCAATCCGCAGGCGTGCGCCAACCACATGCGTAGCGGTGGCAGCGGCAATCACCGGCGTCAGTTCCACCTCGACCACACTTGCGAAATCATCCTTAAGCTGTGCGAGCTTCACGAGCAGATCCTGCACAGAATCCAGGCGTGCGGGCCGGGTGCCACGATACCCATGCAACAACGGCGCGGCATGCAACTGCTCCAACATTGCGACGGCCTCCGCATTACGAATCGGTGCCGTGCGCCACGTACGATCCGCCAGCAGATCCGAACTCACGCCGGAAACACCAACCGACACCATCGGGCCAAGAACCACGTCTTCCAGCGCTTTCATGCTTAACGACACCCCGGCCGTCACCGTTGGCTGCACCACTGGACGCAGCGCCTCCGCATTGGGAGTTTCAGAAAGTCCGAGTTCCTTGGCGGTCTCCCCGAGCAAACGCCACGCATTGGTGAGTTCTTGAGCGGTGGAGATATTGCGATAGATGGTGGATAATTCCGGGCGGCCCCGGACCGGGTCTGCGGTGGCCTTAAGAACCACATTCCAGCCGAAAGATTCCGCTGCCTGTTCGGCTTCCTGCAGGGATGACACTTCCCGCCATGGGACAAGCTCGATGCCGTAGGCCCCGAGGATTGTTTGTGTTTCTTCATCGGTTGCCCAGCGTCCAGCGGGGGCATCGTGCAGGATCGTATTGAGTGTCTGCTGGACCTGTTGTTTATCGCCGGTGGCGGGTTGTTCCTCGACGATATCGGCAGGTTGGGTCGCGGCGCGGAGCTGTTGATTTTGCACGATTGCGGCGAGTGCTTCGAGTGCGTCCGCATATGCATCGAACGTGGGTAATTGGCCCTGGTGTTCGGATTCATTCGTAGTTGCGACATCCCTGAACCCAACGAACACACCTACGATCGGCTTGGTTTCCGTAGTGGCAGCGAGGCGCGATAAACAGCCGTGAACTTCATCCAAGATCGGATCACCAATTTCCACCGCTGCGGTAACGACGGCGTGTGAGTGGCGGTCCTCCAGGGCGTCTTGTGTGGCTTCGAGCAGTCCAGGCACCGGGTTGTCGGTGACAGTGACGGCTTTCGGGTTGAGCCCGAAGCGGATCGCAGCTTGGGACATTTGTTCGCTTAAGCCGGCGGAGTTCGAAATTACTGTCACATTAATGCCTTGCGGCAGCGGCTGCCGAGCCAGAATTTGTGCGATATCAAACATGGCATCGCGCCGCGACACCACAATGGCACCGGTGCGGCGAATCACCTCATCGAGTGCAGCTGGTGGGGCTTCCGGGCGTGGGGCTTCGTGCGTTGAACTGATGTGTTGATCTGCGGTGTGGCGCGCAGAGTGCAATGCTCGTGACGGGGTGAAAATAATACTGTGTTTTTCCAGGGCAAGACGCCGCAATACGCGGAAGAACTTGCGGGGGTTACCGATCGCATCCAGGGATAGCAGACAGACATTTGTGGCATCATCGTCGATCCAATACTGGATGACGTCATTGGCGGTCACGTCGGCGAATGCGCCCGTGGCCACAAAGGAACTAATACCGCAACCGCGTTTGATTGCGTGCGAGAGGACCAGCGTGGCCACGCCTGCGGACTGTGTGAAAATTCCAGTGCTGCCGTGCGCTGGGTTTGGGGCAGGTGAGGCATTGAGCCGGATTTCAGGATCCGAATTAATGAGCCCCAAAGCGGCCGGGCCGAGGGCACGCAAACCGTGGGCGCGGGCTTCAGAAACAAAATGCACTTGCTCATCGTGTGTCAGGGCTGGGTTATGCCCTCGGGCCAGTACTAACATGCCTCGTGCGTTCTTTTCGGCGGCTGCGGTTAAGAGGGGTTCTAGCTCTTCTGCGTCATATTGTGCGACTACCAGATCGATATCACCGGAGATGGCCCGGAGATCATCAGCAGCGCCGCCAGGTTGGGTTGCGGGCGCGGTGAGGATATGGAGTTTGCCGTTGAAGGGGGCGTCAACAAGCTGGGGAATAATGGCGCGCATACGGGAAAGGTCACCCACAACCGCGATGGATTCTGGGCGCAGCAGGCGGCGAATGGAGGCGGCTTCGGATTTGCGTTCGCGCTGCTGCATAACATCGAATGAGCGTTCGGTTGGGTCGATAGGGAAGTCGACGCTGATAAAACCATCTTCCAGCTGTGGTTTCACTTCGTAGCCGGCGCGAATAAATACTTGCACCATGGCGCGATTCTGGGTGAGCATTTCCGCAAAAAACCGCTCCACTTGGTTTTCACGACCAACCTCCGCCAAGTGTTCCAAAAGGATGTTCGCGGCACCTTTACCTTGGTAGTTATCCTGAACAAGGAAGGAGACGTCGGCAACGCGGTTGGGGAGGAATGCGTCCAGGACACGGTAATGTGCGGTGGCCACAATTTGATCATGCGAACATATGACCAAGGTGACTTGGTTGTAATGGTCGATGTCGAGCCATGAATCTAGGTCTTGGTCGCTGAGGGTTGGGTGAGCCGAGAAAAACCGGAGATATTTGGATTTATCGGACACGCGTGCGTAGAAATCAATAAAGCCTTGGCGGTCGGAGGGTTGCGTTGGGCGCAGGACAGCAATGCTGCCATCAGCCATAACAACATCAGCTTCCCAAGTGTGAGCATCAGTATGTGAGTTCGGTTGTTGCATGGTCGCGGATCCTCCCGGTGTGCAGTGATATCGATCTGCTGGAGCTAGGTTAGTGATCCAGATTACTTCATGGAATGGGGTTGTGGGGGCGCGATTTGTATTTAGTGCAAGCCATGCGGTAGGTTCTCTCGTTGAAGTTTGATTGGCAAAACGCCAAACTCAAGTTTCACCAAAGACCGTCGGTTACCTTGGGGATGTCCAGGGTCGAAGGTTTCCGCGCAAAGTCGGAAGCAGCCCACGCAGGAGGACTTGGAGTAAACCCATAAGCGTTATGCGGTGTGCCCTGTGCTCTTGCACGGGGCTTTTTCAATGCATTGAAGGGTTGTGTAAGACCTCACAATGTGGGAAGGTCCCGGCGGATCAACACCGAACGTTTATGAGAAAGGAGGCGAAGTAATGGCAAACGCTAAGAACATTGCTGCAGTGGCTGAGCTTAAAGCTCTTTTTGAAGCCAACGATGCTGTTGTTTTAACTGAATACCGTGGTCTTTCCGTAGCTCAGACAACTGAACTGCGTCGGGCACTGGGTTCTGATGTTACCTACTCCGTCGCCAAGAACACCATGATCAAGCTGGCCGCTGAACAGGCCGGTGTTGAAGGTCTTGATCCTGTCCTTGAAGGCCCAACAGCAGTTGCATTCATCGGTGGCGAAGCAGTCGACGCCGCGAAGGTAATGAAGAAGTTCGGCCAGGACAACAAGGCTTTTGTGGTCAAGGGTGGCTACATGGACGGCAATTTCCTAACCGCCGAACAGGTCGCAGCCATCGCCGAGATGGACAACCGCGAAACCACGTTCGCGAAAATTGCTGGTGCCATCAATGGCAGCTTGGCAAACACTGCAGGTCTATTCGACGCCCACGCTTCTCAGCTGGCACGTCTATTCGCTGCGTACGAAGAAAAACTGCAGGGCGCGGGCGAATAACATTCGGGGCTTGATACTGGCCCTTCGCCCCACCCCGCACGCAAACACGCGTTCTCGCGTAAACCACAAACTTTGAATATTTCGCCCCTGAGGGTTGAGGGAATTGACCAGGTCAGGACGGGGAATATTCAGCAAAACTGAAAGGATTGCCACCATGGCTAAGCTTACCCCTGAAGAGCTCATCGAGGCTTTCAAGGAAATGACCCTCATCGAGGCTTCCGAGTTCCGCAAGCTCTTCGAAGAGACCTTCGACGTAACCGCTGCTGCTCCTGTTGCAGTT
>JAUMZC010000092.1 GCA_030528295.1 Corynebacterium sp. | reverse complement strand
GGTTCTTGGTGGTCGTAGTGCTGAGGACCGTCCGAAAATAGCCACCGACCCGCTGGAGCGTTTGTACCAAATTGTCGCGGAAACAGTGCGATCAGAACCTGAGGCTCAGGTCGGACTTGTCGACGCGGTGGCGGATCTCGGCGATGCTGAAAATTACACCCCGGAAGGCTATGAGCGTCTTACTGAACTCGCGGCAGAATTGCGGCATATTCGCACGCGGAGTCTGGGGCAGCCACTACCGGACCTCTTTGCAGAAATTGAACGTGTGTTAGGTATTCGCGCTGAAGTCCTGGCTCGCCAGGACCCGAATGCAGATGGCGCCGCAGGAACCGTGCATTTGGATCGCTTGGCGGAGGAAGTCCATGCGTACGCGATGGTTCCTGGGGCAACGCTGAAGGGAATGCTGGCGTATTTCCAGCTGGCTAAGGAGAAAGACAAAGGGCTCACCAGGGGCGAGGTTCAGGTTCGGGCCGACCGGGTGCAGATCCTCACCGCCCACTCGGCGAAAGGTTTGGAGTGGGACGTGGTGTGCGTGCTTCACGCGGCCAATACCAACTATGAGGATGACACCACCAAGCGCGTCAAAGTGGATACGTGGGTCACCAAGGTTGAGGAGATTCCGTCATCATTGCGTGGCGACGCCGATCATGGTGACGGTGATGGCGGAGCGCCGGTGTTGGACGCTAGCCAGGCCGAAAACCGCAAGGAATTAGAAGAAGCTATCGCCGCTCATGTGGAGGAATTTAAGGTCGGGTTATTTGAAGAAACCACCCGTTTGTTCTACGTCGCGCTTACGCGCTCTGAGCGGGTGCTGTACGTGACGGGCGGCATGATGACGGACACCGGTACGGCTGGTGCCCCGTATACCGGACTTGAACTCATTGCCCAGCAATCACCCGATTGTATTGTCGAATGGTTCCAAGGTATCGACGCGGAAGACCTCGCTGCCCCGGAGATTGCTGAAGGGGTCTTCCCGGTTGAGCCATTCACCCACAACACACAAGGAATTCGTGAGGGAGCAGCACTGGTGGCCCAAGCGCTGGAACAGCCGAAACTACCTGTAGAAACCTATGGTGAAGGCCTATGGGGGCGGGAGGTTTCTGCGCTTATCCAAGAACAACAGCAGTTCGCACAACCGGTGGTTGAAGTAGAGATTGCGCGGGAATTAACAGCCAGCGACATGGTGGCGTTGCGCGCAAACCCGGATCAGTATGCCCGCCGAGTTCGTCGGCCAGTTCCATTCAAACCAAATGCATTTGCCAAGCGGGGTACAGCGCTACACCAATGGATTGAGGACCGCTATGGCATGGGCGCGGCGCTAGAGCACGAGCAGTTTGATACCAAACTGGAAGAAGAAATCTCCAATAGTGAATTAGAGAAACTCAAGCAAGCATTTTTGAACAGCCAGTGGGCTGATCACAAGCCGGAGTTTATCGAGCATCCTTTTGAAGTCACCGTGGGTGGGCACATCGTGAGGGGACGTATGGACGCGGTGTTCCGCGGCGTCGATACGCATGACGGTTGGATGGTTGTGGACTGGAAAACCGGACGCCCCCCGAAAGGCGCGGACATGCGGGCGGCGATGGTACAGCTTGCCGTATACCGCCATGCGTGGGCCAAATTGCAGGGCATCAACCCCGCCGAAGTACGCGCCGCATTTCACTACGTAGGGTGGAATCACACCTTCGAACCGGATTACCTGCCACAATTAAAGGAATTGGAAGCGATGCTTCAGTAGCTACTAAGGTGTAAGGTCGTTTTCCGATCCGCCTTTGAGTGCGGCCTTTAAGTGGCGGAATGAGAGGAGTAGGCAGTATGCGTGAGCGTTTCCGCACGCGATTTAGGGCTGAATTGGAACTGGACGATCTGCCCGACCACGCACTACTGAATATCATCCGAATTCCAGAGCAGGGCACCTACAGCCCGTGGGCGTTGATTGCGCGCCGGGTTGTATATGCGCTGCTGCTGATGACCGCCGTTTCTGTAGTGGTGTATTTGGACAAGGACGGCTACAGCGAAGACCTCACCTTTATCGACGCCGTCTACTACGCCGCCGTGTCGCTTTCCACAACAGGCTACGGCGATATCACCCCGGTGACCCAGCACGCGCGCCTGATCAATATTACGATTATTACCCCGGTTCGTATCGCTTTCCTTATCCTCTTGGTTGGTACCACCTTGTCGGTGCTTACTGAGGAGACCAGGAGGGCGCTGCAAATTCAGCGGTGGAGGAAGAAGATGCGTAATCACACTGTTGTTGTAGGCTACGGCACGAAAGGCCGCTCGGCGGTAGCAGCATTGCTTGCAGACGGCACTCCGCCCGGCCAGATCGTGGTGGTGGATACGGACTCGCATGCGTTGGATATGGCCAGCAGTCAAGGACTGGTCACGGTGCAGGGTTCCGCGACCAAAGCCGACGTGCTAAAACTCGCAGGTGTGACGCGTGCCCGGGCGGTTGTGGTGGCGCCAAACATGGACGACACCGCCGTGCTGGTCACCTTGTCCGTGCGCGAAATCGCCCCCAGCGCAACGATTGTGGCCAGCGTGCGGGAATCCGAAAACCTCCACTTATTGAAGCAATCCGGTGCGGATTCCGTGGTGATTTCCTCCGAAACCGCCGGCCGCATGCTTGGTTTGGCAACCGTCACCCCGTCCGTTGTGGAAATGATGGAAGACCTGCTCTCACCCGACGAAGGCTTCTCCATTGCCGAACGTGTGGTGCGTGAGGACGAGGTGGGCGCCAACCCCCGGCACCTGGCCGATATTGTGCTCGGTGTGGTCCGCTCCGGTGAGCTGTACCGCATCGACTCACCGGAGGCTGAGATTGTGGAGCCCGGCGACCGTCTCCTCTACGTGCGGCGCGTCTTCAACGACGAAGTGCGGGAACTGTGACCGGCTACATCCTTATCGACGCCGCGGACCGCATCTGCATCGCACCCAACGGCGGCCCACTCTGGCCCAGCCCGCCGCCCCACCTGTTCCAAGTGCGTATCGACGCCGCGCACTGGGCGGTACGCTTGCCAGCTCGCTGTGACACTGGCGTTGAGCCGAGGACGTTCTTTCACACCAAATACGGCTTCGTAGTATCCCAAGCCGTTGCCCTCGTGCGCCACCGGGAAGCCTTTGCCTTCGATCCGTTAACCGGGGAGGAAATGACCTGGTCGGACGATAACACCCGGGTCTTTGGTTCAGACGGGCGGGAATTCTTCCCCCGCATTGATCCCGCAGTGATCGGGTTGATTGAACACACCGAAGAGCCTCGTTTGCTGGTTGGCCGCAATGTGCGCCGTGACTATTTCTCGCTGATTGCCGGCTATATCGCCCCCGGCGAAACAATGGAACAAGCCTTTGAACGTGAAGCCTGGGAGGAAACCGGCCGCCGGGTATCCAACATTTCCTACGTGGCCAGCCAACCGTGGCCGACCTCCAGTTCCCTCATGTTCGGAGTCCGCGCCACCACCTCCGACGACACAGCCATCGGCGAATGCGATGGCGAACTCGCCGAAATCCGCTGGATCACCCACGCCGATATCCAAGATAAGACCTTACCTTTGGCTCCACTTGGCTCCCTTGCACACCGCATGATTCAACAATGGGCGAACACACATGATCAACCTGAATGACCTGGACGACGACCAACGCGCCGCCGCAACCGCGCCCCGCGGCCCAGTATGCATCCTCGCTGGCGCAGGCACCGGCAAGACCCGCACCATTACCTACCGAATCGCGCACCTGATCAACTCGGGATTCGTGAGCCCCAATCGTGTCCTCGCAGTAACCTTCACCGCCCGCGCCGCAGGCGAAATGCGCCACCGCCTCAGCCTCATGGGCATCGGTGGGGTGCAAGCCCGCACATTCCACGCCGCAGCGCGCCGACAATTGCAATACTTTTGGCCTCAAATCGCTGGCGATCTTCCCTGGCAGCTCATCGATAATAAATTCCCCCTGGTCGGCCGCGCCATCCGAAATGTAGGCGTGGAATCCACCGTAGACACCGTCCGCGACGTTCTCAGCGAAATCGAATGGGCCAAAGCCTCCCTGATCCCCCCAGAATCCTATGTGGAACGCATCGCGCAAACCCACCGGACCCCGCCGTTGCCAGCGGAAACAATCGCCCACATTTACAGCCGCTACGAACAATCGAAGATGGCGCCCGAAGGTATCCTCCTGGACTTTGATGACCTGCTCATTCACACCGCAGGAGCATTGGAAAACTCCCCAGGCGTGGCCGAAGAATTCCGCGCCCAATACCGAACCTTCGTGGTTGACGAATACCAAGACGTAACACCCCTACAGCAGCGCGTTCTCGAAGGGTGGCTCGGGGAACGTGACGACCTCACCGTCGTGGGGGACGCCAACCAGACAATCTATTCCTTTACCGGCGCGACCCCGTCTTACTTATTGAACTTTTCCCGCACATATCCGCATGCCGTGACCACCCGGTTGCAACGTGACTACCGGTCCACCCCGCAGATTACCGAGCTGGCAAATACTGTGATCGGCAAAGCGACTGGCCGCGTCGCCGGTACTCGTCTCGAACTCATGGGCATGCGGCCCGCCGGACCCAAACCCGAATACCATGGCTACGACGACGAACCCACCGAGGCCCGCGAAATCGCTGGCAAAATTCTCACCCTGATTCAGCGCGGAGTTTCCCCCTCCGAAATCGCCGTCCTGTACCGCATCAATGCACAATCCGCAGTATTCGAACAAGCGTTGGCGGACGCGGGCGTCGTATACCAAGTGCGTGGTGGGGAAGGATTCTTCCACCGTCCCGAAATCCGGCAGGCCATTACCCAGCTCATTCGCGCTGCCGCCGACAATAAATTTCCCGAGGATGCGCTGGGTGAGCAACTCCACCCCGTTGCGCGCGCCATCCTTGCTCCGATCGGCCTTACTCCGTCCGAGCCTAGTGGCGCGCAGGCCCGCGAGCGTTGGCAATCTCTCAATGCTTTGGTCGAACTCATTGCCGAACTCGGCAGGGCTACGCCCGACTTGGATATCCATGGCGCGCTCCGGCAACTCAAAGAACGGGCTGAATCCAAGCATCCGCCCACAATGGAAGGCGTGACTCTGGCTTCATTGCACGCCGCGAAGGGGCTTGAATGGGATGCCGTATTTTTGGTCGGTTTGGTGGACGGAACACTACCGATCACGCATGCGATTAAGGCGGGGGAGGAGAATATCGAAGAAGAACGTCGGCTCTTCTACGTGGGTATTACTCGCGCTCGTGAATATCTTCATTGTTCGTGGGCATTGGCACGCCAGGAGGGTGGCCGCAAGTCCCGAACACGTACTCGATTCCTTGATGGGATTGCGCCAGAAATCGAACCTATATCCGCACCTGCGAAGAATCGAACAAAGAAATGCAGGGTCTGCGGCATGCCCCTTGAGTCTGCAGCCGCGAAAGTGCTTGGGCGCTGCGAGGACTGTCCTTCCGAGGCGGATGCGGCCACCTTTGACGCGCTCCGCGCCTGGCGAAGCGAAATTGCGCGCGAACAGGGTGTTCCCGCATATATCGTCTTTTCTGATGCCACCCTCACCTCCGTTGCCGAACGTATGCCCACAAATGAGGCGGAGCTTTTAGATGTTCCAGGTATTGGCCCTGTCAAAGTTGAGCGTTATGGGGCGAGTCTCCTTCGAGTGCTCGAAAAGTTTTAAGGTTTTGGGGTTGGAGGGGCTGGTGGGGGTGACTTTCGGGGCTGATTGTCACAGATTCCATAAAATCGGCCACAAATCGGCCAGAAAAATGGAATCTGTGACAGGAAATTAAATCGTGCACAAGCATTCACCAGGGATCTGTCACACTTTCCATAAAATCCGCGATTTTTATGGAATCTGCGACGAAAAACGGCCTTTTTTGTCACAAATTCCATAAATTTGGGCGAAAAAATGGAATCTGTGACAGATCGCAGGTCAACAGTTGTGCGCAACGTACTTTTGTGTCACAAATTCCATCAGAACGGCAAAATTTATGGAATCTGTGACAAGAGCTTGCTTGCTCGGGATTTATTGTGACTCAGGTTACTTGATTCTTCTTTCTGGCGAGCCAAGGCAACGTTGAACCTGGCCGGGGCGTCGAGAAGCTTTGCGACGTCGCGCTCAGTGCAATGTTTTACATGGTCATTGCGCAAGAAAAGTGTGGTAGGTCACAGTGGTGGGGATGTGTTGTGGGCACTTGTCACAGATTCCATAAAATCGGGCGAAAAAATGGAATTTGCGACAGGAAATTAAATCGTGCACAATCATTCACTAGGCATCTGTCACACTTTCCATAAAATCCGCGATTTTTATGGAATCTGCGACGAAAAACGGCCTTTTTTGTCACAAATTCCATAAATTTGGGCGAAAAAATGGAATCTGTGACAGATCGCAGGTCAGCGGTTGTGTGCAACATACTTTTGTGTCACAAATTCCATTAGAACGACAGATTTTATGGAATCTGTGACAACCGCCGGGCCAGCGAGGATTTATTGTGACGCAGGTTACTTGATTCTTCTTTCTGGTGAGCCAAAGCGACGTCGCGCTCAGTGCAATGTTTTATATGGTCGCTGTGCAAGAAAATTGTGATGAGTCGCAATCTGGCAGATCACAGCTTCCCCATGTCCCAGCACACAGGGCAGGAGGGGTGTGGTTCAATCAGCCAGCGGTGGATAACGTCCCCGTAAGGGTTGATCTCCTGCATTTCCCCAGGTTGGAGGCGTAATGGTGGGCAGCCTGGTGGTTCCACGGAATAGTCGAGGAGCGTGTGGATGCAGGCGGCGGCGCGGGCGGCAGTTGCCATGAGGGTGATTTGATCTGGCGGGGGCGGGGTTTCCCAGGGGTCGAGAATGTACCAGGAGGGGTCAATATCGGTGCGGTGAAGGTCCAGGCACATGGGGCAGGGGCCTACGTTATCAATGTGGAATGGGCCGAGTTGGCCGCGTCCGTCGACGATTGAGATGGGTAACCAGGTTCGTGCGTATTTGCTTAAGTGTTCGGCGATGTTGCTGGGCTGTTGGATGGTGATAACAGGAGTGGTGCCTTGAGCGTCAATTCGGGTGAAAAAGGATTCGAGGTCTTCGCCCGGAATGGGCTGCCGGACATTGATGCGACGCTGTTGAAGCAAGCTGGTAATGCGCTGCTCAAGGGGGCCATTTCCGATGATCGCTACGGCTGGCCGAGGGGGAATTTTGCACAGAATTCGGTAGTGCAATAAGTCTTCGATCAGGCTGTGCACTCCGGCTTCACTGAGTCCGGCAGCTGTTAAACCTGCGGTGATAGTTCGTAATGGAACTGGGTTTCGGGCGGTGAGCAGTGCGAGCGTGACGGTGTTGATGGTGGCGGCGGTCAAGGCGTCGAAAATTCCGGCGCGACGGGAGTCAACCCCGAACTGGATCGCGGGCCCCGGGCGAATATAAAGCTGGGCAGCCGTTGATAATTGAATAGTGGTTTCCTCCCCGCGCATGACACGAGTGTAAATACAATGGTGAGTTATGACTACCCCCGAGGTTGAAGTGATTCGCTCACAACGGCGGCGTCGTAGTGCGCAAGCGAAGTTCGTTGATGGACGCATCCAGGTCCGTGTACCAGCGCACATAAGCGTTGATGAAGAACAGCGGGTGGTAGCTCACTTAGTAACTAAACTGCAGCGAGCCACACCGCGCATTGATGCAGAGCTCGCCGAACTCGCCGAAAAACTCAACGCTGAACACCTCGACGGACGCGCGCATTTCCGCAGCATCCGATGGGTCACCAATCAACATTCACGGTGGGGATCCTGCACCCCCGCAACCGGCGACATTCGCATTTCCCACCGCCTGCAAACCGTGCCTGATTACGTGCTTAATGCTGTGATCGTCCATGAACTTGTGCACACGTTTATTACCGGCGGCCACACGAAAGAATTTTGGTCCTGGGCGGACAGGGTGCCGCATGCTGAACGCGCGAAAGGATTCCTTGAGGCGTACCAACGGTATGGTGGTCACTAGTGCACGACGTGAATACTAAGGAGAGTTTCAATGAGCGTCCCGCAGCCTCAACCAAAGCATTCAATGGAGGCACAGCCGCCGCAGCAGCCATCAATGGAGCCGCAGCTGTTGCCTGAACAGTATTCGGAACCAGCGCGGGATTTAACTGGTCACGCTGCCGCCACAAAACTCGCGCAGACTGCTTTTGCGAACGGCTGGATTGACGTTGATGACTTAGATCGCCGTCTTGAAGGAATCGCAAACGCCCGCACTCCGCTCGCTGCTCGCGCATTCGTTGTGGACCTGGAAGAACCCGCTGCCCTGATCCGCGAAAAGGAAGAGGAACGCTCTAAGGCAGCATCACGCAAGGCGAACATGATCCAGATTTGCAGCCTCCCTTTCTATGTTGCTGTCAGTTTGTTCGCGGTCTGCACAATGGTTTGGGGGATCGTTGCCATGAGCGAAGGGCTCCACTATTTCTGGCCCGTGTGGGTGCTGCTACCTGTTGTGATTACGTACGCGCTTCGGTTTACGGCCAAGCGCGTCTACGGCGACGACGAGGCGTGACCTGCGGCTTTTGCTTGTCGACGCCGCGTCCGGCTGCTGTCCAGTGCTGCGTCCCGCTGCTGCCCAGCGCGGAAGGCAAAATGTACCATAGGTATTGCACATAGATTTGTGATGGCTTGGGCTGGCAGCGGAAGGTGAAGACCTCGGAAGGAGAGCTCGCGATGTCCTTAAATGATCCCCAGAACGACAACGGCACAGGTTCGGGGAGTCCGGCGGTCCCATGGGGTTATGCGGAGGCGACTCAGACAGTCCAACATGCGTTCGAAAAAGGGTGGATTGATATTGACGAATTCGACCGTCGACTCCAAGGAATTGCGAACTCAAGTTCGGCGGTGGCGGCGCGCGCTTTTGTTTCGGATCTTGACGAGCTGGCGGCGCGATCGCAGCAACAAGAAATGGAACAACTTCAGCGCCAACAGGTGGTGGAGCGCCAGGAGCAAGCAGGGAAAGGTTTTGATCTTGAGCGACTCCGTGACACGAACTCCCCCTTGGCGCCATTCTTTTCGTCCGTAGGGGCCTTCGGGGTATGTACACTCATTTGGGCGCTCGTGGCAGTTTCCTCCGGGCCCGGCTATTTTTGGCCCATGTGGCTGCTCATACCGGTGGCGGTCACCGGAGTAAAAGGGGTTATAAACCAGCGAAAATAGAAAACTTTTCGACGCCGCGTTGATAGCGCGGAGGTAGTGCTGGTTGGTGGTGTGTGGGCTGCCCCTTTGGGCGGCTATTTGAATTGGTGCTGTAACAACACCTGGATTCCGGGTGGTTGAACAAGGTGGGTCTGCAGTGACACCCAACCCGTATTTTTGCATTCAGGCTGAGAATAATCCCATCGGATGCTGACCTTCTTCCCCCGCCTTGTCAAACTTGCCTGTGTGGACGGGCTGATCAGTGTGCCCATGGCCTGCGCGATGGAACACTGCGACATTAACCACGTGATTCACTGCGAGGCTGGTGCCTGGACTTGTTTGTCCAACCTGCAATGCTCGTATCGGCAGCACCATAATATGAAAACAGATCGGAAACTCCACGCCACTATCACCCCAAACAGGCACACTACCTGGGATGACACCGACCAGTTCATGTGTGAGCGTTCGATGTTTTAATCGCTATCCTCAATCAAACTATTTGGGTAGGCTATCCAGAAAAACTCTTTTGGTGAAGATTGTCAGCTGCTGGGTGATGTTTGCGGAGGTAATAGTCCGGATGCTTAACAGGAGGAAGATGCGCAGGAATAAGTATTTCTCGCTGGCGGCGATCATGATGTCGATTTTTGTGAGTATGCCGTTAGGA
>JAUMZC010000091.1 GCA_030528295.1 Corynebacterium sp. | reverse complement strand
TATGGAAGTATCACCAACGTCAGCCTAGCTTCCCACCGCCGCACCCACCTGCAGCACTCCGCCCCTGACGCCAGCTCAGCTGACTTCGGCGCGGGGCCTTTCAGCCGGCACATCCACCTTGGATTCCGCACACACATGTGGATTGCTGTGTTGAAGTCGATGGTGGGAGCTTTTTTGGTGCCTCTGAAGTGCGAAAACTAAAAAGTTGAGCCGATCGGGAACAAGTTTGTTAGATAGCTCGTTATACAATGTGAAAAGCTTGAGTGGCTTCGACTCAAGGTCACTGCTAGAGTTGGGACCAAAGGTTGAGTGTGGCCATATCAACCTCAGGCTTTGAGGAAGTTGCACTAATAACCCAAAATGTCAGGAGGAAGTAATTATGGGACGTGCAGTAGGCATTGACCTTGGCACCACAAACTCGGTAGTCGCAGTACTTGAAGGCGGCGACCCAGTAGTTATTGCAAACGCTGAGGGTTCGCGCACCACCCCATCCGTGGTGGCCTTTGCTAAAAATGGCGAAGTTCTGGTTGGTCAATCAGCAAAAAACCAGGCAGTGACCAACGTTGATCGTACGATCCGTTCAGTAAAACGTCACATGGGTGATGACTGGAACGTCGGCATTGATGAGAAGAAGTACACCCCGCAGGAAATTTCTGCTCGCACGCTGATGAAGCTGAAGCGGGACGCAGAGGCGTACCTCGGCGAAGAAGTAACCGACGCAGTGATTACGGTTCCTGCTTACTTCGAAGATGCACAACGTCAGGCGACCAAAGAAGCAGGCCAAATCGCTGGCCTGAATGTCCTGCGTATTATTAACGAGCCGACTGCTGCCGCACTGGCATACGGTTTGGAAAAGGGTGACAAAGAGCAAACCATCCTGGTGTTCGACCTAGGTGGCGGTACCTTCGACGTCTCCTTGCTGGAAATCGGCGACGGCGTCGTAGAGGTTCGCGCTACCGCCGGTGACAATGCCCTTGGTGGCGATGACTGGGATCAGCGCATCGTTGACTGGTTGGTGGAAAAGTTCAAAGCCAGCTCCGGCATTGACTTGACTAAGGACAAGATGGCAATGCAGCGCCTCCGCGAGGCTGCTGAAAAGGCCAAGATTGAGCTGTCCGCTGCACAGACTGCAAACATCAACCTGCCATATATCACCGTCGATGCAGACAAGAACCCACTGTTCTTGGATGAGACCCTGTCCCGCACCGAGTTCCAGCGCATTACCCAGGATCTGCTGGATCGCACCAAGGCGCCATTCCATCAGGTCATCAAGGACGCTGGCGTATCCATCAAGGACGTAGACCATGTGGTGCTCGTTGGTGGTTCGACCCGTATGCCTGCCGTTACTGAGCTGGTCAAGGAGCTCACCGGTGGCCGCGAGCCAAACAAGGGTGTGAACCCGGACGAGGTTGTTGCCGTTGGTGCAGCGCTTCAAGCTGGTGTTATCCGCGGTGAAGTCAAGGACGTGCTGCTTCTGGATGTCACCCCGCTGTCCCTGGGTATTGAAACCAAGGGCGGCGTGATGACCAAACTCATCGAACGCAACACCGCTATTCCGACGACCCGTTCTGAGACCTTCACCACTGCAGAAGACAACCAGCCTTCTGTGCAGATTCAGGTGTTCCAGGGTGAGCGCGAAATCGCAGCGCACAATAAGCTGCTCGGTTCGTTCGAACTTGGTGGTATCGCTCCTGCGCCTCGTGGTCTTCCGCAGATCGAAGTGACCTTTGACATCGACGTCAACGGCATTGTGCACGTGACTGCAAAGGATAAGGGCACCGGCAAGGAAAACACCATCAAGATCCAGGATGGTTCCGGCTTGTCTCAGGAAGAAATTGATCGCATGATCAAGGACGCTGAGACGCACGCTGAGGAAGACAAGCGACGCCGCGAAGAGCAGGAAGTACGGAACTCCGCTGAGTCGATGGTGTACCAGACCCGCAAGTTTGTCACCGACAACGATGACAAGATTTCGGCTGAAATCAAGGAAAAGGTCGAATCTGCAGCAAAAGATGTTGAAGAGTCCCTCAAGGGCGATAACATCGATGATATTAAGAAGGCTGTAGATACGTTGTCCACTGTTTCTCAAGAACTGGGCAAGGCTATCTACGAAGCTGAAGCTGCAAATGCTTCTGCTGCTGCCGATGGCACCGCAACTGATAATGACGTTGTTGATGCTGAAGTAGTTGATGAGGAAGAAGAGAAGAAGTGAGTGAGAACCCACGCGATCCGAAACTCGACGCCGCGATAGACGAGGCGCTCGCCGAAGCAGAGGCGGCAGCCGCCGAGGCCGAATCACCAGAAGAAAAAGCTGCTGGTGAAGGTGACGTTGACTCGGCAGCGGAGGAGTCGGTCGAGGGTGTAGAGGTCGATCCGGACCATGACGGCGATGGCGAAGTCAGCAATACGGAGGCTGAACTCGCGGAGCGGACTGAAGATTTGCTTCGTATTACAGCTGAGTATGCGAATTATCGCCGTCGCACTGAGCGGGAGCGTTCATTTGCTATCGAAACGGCAAAAGCGCAGGTTATCACGGCGCTATTGCCAATCCTCGATGATCTGGACCTAGCTGCTCAGCATGGTGCAATGGATGATGCTGGCCCGCTGAAGTCACTCAACGATAAGTTCCGCGCCACATTGACGGGGATGAAGGTCGCCGAGTTTGGTGCGGAAGGAGATGAGTTCGACCCAGAACGCCATGAAGCTGTTCAAGACCTTTCCGAAGGTGATGATAAAGCGATTGGCACCGTGCTTCGGCGCGGGTATGTGATGGGTGACCGATTGCTCCGTACTGCCATGGTGATCATCGCCGATCGGCAAAACTAAGATGTTTCGGGCCCGCGATTGTGTGGGCCCGCGAACATGTACACAGGATTGTTGAACATAAGTTGTTTCATTGATTAAGACTCAGGAAGGAGGAGCCCAGTAATGCGAAGTGAATGGGCGGAAAAAGACTACTATGCGGACCTGGGTGTTTCCTCGTCCGCGAGCGCTGATGAAATTAAACGTGCATATCGAACGCTTGCTCGTGCGAATCATCCGGATAAAAACCCTGGTGATAAGGCTGCGGAAGAGCGTTTTAAAAAGGCTGCCGAAGCCTACGATGTGCTTGGCGATGAATCCAAGCGTGCCGAATACGATGAGTTCAAGCGAACCTTTGCCGCAGGCGGGTTCGGTGGACTCGGAGGTTATGGTGCCGGGTTTCGCGGACAGGACTTCTCGGATATTTTCGGTGGGGGAGGATATAGCCAAGAAGGCGGTTTTGGTGACATCTTCAGTGGCCTTTTCAACCGCGGCGGTGCTGCTCGTAACACGGCTCGGGCGACGCGGGGGGCCGATGTAGAAACCGAGATCACGCTGGATTTCCGGGAAGCGGCGAAAGGAACCGTTTTCCCAATTCAGCTCACTGGTCAGGCGCCATGTACTGCATGTCATGGTTCCGGATCACGCACGGGTAAAACAACAACGTGTACCACGTGTCATGGTTCTGGGTTCCGCAGCGAGACTCGCGGCGCTTTCGGGCTGTCATCGCCGTGCCCGGATTGTGATGGTACTGGTCAGCGTATTACGGACCCATGCCACGAATGTTCCGGCTTAGGCACGGTGCACCGTACCCGTTCCATTACGGTTCGGATTCCTACCGGTGTTATTGATGGTCAAAAGGTGCGTTTGGCAGGCAAAGGTGAGGCTGGTCCGAAGGGCAAGCCCGCTGGTGATTTGTTCGTTACGGTACATGTGCGGCCAGACCCGGTGTTTACGCGCACTGGCGATGACCTGGAGGTAACCATTCCGGTCAGTTTTGCGGAACTTGCGCTGGGAGATACCGTGAGCGTGCCGACGCTGGATTTGCCGGTGCGGGTAAAAATCCCTGCTGGCACGCCGAACGGACGTACATTGCGCGTGCGCGGTCGCGGCGTCCCAAAGCGGGATGGTAGTGCTGGCGATTTGCTGGTGACCGTCAACGTCACCGTGCCAAAGCATCTCGACGCCGCGTCTGCCACGGCGTTGCGCACGTACGCTGAAGCTGAGCGGGCGTCTGGTTTTGACCCGCGTGAGGGGTGGGCAGGTGCACAATGAGCAGGGACAACACGGAAGCCGAGTTCTTCGTCATCTCAGTAGCCGCGGAACTGGCGGGTATGCATGCCCAAACCTTGCGGGCATATGACCGAATGGGTTTGGTGACCCCGCTACGTTCTCGTGGGGGCGGGCGAAGGTACTCGCGGCACGACGTAGATTTATTGCGCGAAATTCATCGCTTAAGCCAAGAAGAGGGAGTGAATCTCGCCGGAATAAAAACAATCATTGCGTTGGGCCGTGAAAATGAACGTTTAGAGGGAGAAAAACGGCTTTTAGAGCAAGAGAATGAGCGTCTGAAAGCGGAGAACGAGCAGTTGCGAGATGCCCGTAGCCGGCCAAAAGGTGAAATAGTTCACGTTCCAAGATCAACCGCAGTTGTAATGTGGGAGCCGCGCCGTAGGCGTAGGTAGCGATTGTGAATCGCCCGTAGTGTGTAATGCATTACGGGCGATTTTTCTTATTTCGAAGCATAAAATGGAACTTGTATTAGTTTTGCAAATTCAATGCTGCTTATCAGTTTCAAAAAGTCTACCTACATAAAACTTAGTTTTCCTCGCTGAATGGGGGTGGTTTCGGCACTTAGAGGCACATCTAACGACCGTGAAGTTGGGTACGGGGGGATTTTTGGGGGGTCTAACGAAAGTGTTGCAAGATTAACAAAAATCTTGCAAAGTGCCTGCAAAAAACGTTTTGCGGGAAGGTTTGATCGCACAAAAAAGGAGTGAGGAACTTTACTATGGCGCACAACACTGTCAAACGTGGTTAGTATTTGCGTTACGTATCGGACTCGATTCGAGAAAGGTAAAGGTCGCATGACTGTATATGCAAATCCCGGCACTGAAGGTTCTTTGATCTCCTTCAAGGAGCAGTACGAGAACTTCATTGGTGGAGAGTGGGTCCCGCCAGTTGGTGGGGAGTACATGGAAAACATCACTCCCGTCACCGGTGAAACGATTTGTCGGGTGCCTCGCTCGAAGCCGGAGGATATTGAACGCGCACTTGACGCAGCGCATGCGGCAAAGAAGTCGTGGGCTGCAACGTCGCCAGCAGAGCGTTCGATGATCCTTAATCGGATTGCAGATCGTCTTGACGAGCATTCGGAAATGCTCGCTGTGGCGGAGACCTGGGAAAACGGCAAAGCAATTCGGGAAACTTTGGTTGCAGATATCCCGCTTGCAATTGATCATTTCCGGTACTTCGCAGGAGTGATCCGGGCTCAAGAGGGCCGCATTTCGCAGATCGATGACGATACGGTGGCTTATCACTTCAAAGAGCCAATTGGGGTGGTTGGTCAGATTATCCCTTGGAATTTCCCGATCCTGATGGCTGCGTGGAAGCTGGCTCCAGCGCTGGCGAGCGGTAACTGCATTGTGCTGAAGCCAGCGGAGCAAACACCGGTGTCAATCTTGGTGGTTGTGGAGTTGATCCAAGATTTGCTCCCACCAGGCGTGCTCAATGTTGTGAACGGTATTGGTGGTGAAGTTGGCCCAGCGCTGACCGGAAATGATCGCGTGAACAAGATTGCGTTCACGGGTTCAACGGCGGTGGGTCAGCTTATCCAAAAGTCTGTTTCGCAAAACATCGTGCCGGTAACTCTTGAGCTTGGCGGAAAGTCGCCGTCGATCTTCTTCCCCGATGTCATGGACAAAAAAGATGAGTTTCTCGATAAGTGCATCGAAGGCCTCGTCATGTTTGCCTTGAACCAGGGCGAAGTGTGTACCTGCCCGTCGCGTGCGCTGGTACATGAGTCGATTGCGGATGAGTTCCTCAAGCTCGCTGTGGAAAAGGTCAAGAAGATTCGCACAGGTAATCCGCTTGACACTGACACGATGATGGGTGCCCAGGCATCCGCTGAGCAGCTTGAGAAAATCGCTGGTTACTTGGAGTCCGGTCCTGCTGAAGGTGCGGAGGTCCTTACCGGCGGCAAGGTAGCAAAGTTGGATGGCCTTGAAGGTGGGTTCTATATTGAGCCGACCATCTGGAAGGGCGACAACTCGATGCGGTGTTTCCGTGAGGAAATCTTCGGCCCGGTCCTTGGCGTGACAACGTTCAAGACCTTCGAAGAAGCCATGGAGATCGCCAACGACACTATCTATGGTCTCGGTGCCGGAGTTTGGACCCGTGACCAGAACACCGCGTATCGAGCAGGTAGGGAAATCCAAGCCGGCCGAGTTTGGGTGAATAATTACCATTCCTACCCGGCGCATGCAGCCTTCGGTGGCTACAAGCAGTCCGGTATCGGAAGGGAAAACCACGCAATGATGCTGGATCATTATCAAGAAACAAAGTGCATGTTGGTTTCGTATAGCGAGAAGCCACTCGGCTTCTTCTAATTACTGAAGCTCGAAAAGGAAGACCGGTACATACCGGTCTTTCGTCGTTTTTGCCCAGTATTGAAAAGAATTCCCTTTAAGGAGGAATTGTGTCCGAGAAATTTAACGCCGCAATTGTTGAGAAGTTTGGTCCCGAACTCACAATTGGAGAACTTGACCTTCCACAGCCAGGCCCCAATGAAGCACTCGTAAAACTCCATGCGTCCGGTGTCTGCCATACCGACCTGCATGCAGCTGAAGGTGACTGGCCAGTAAAGCCGAAGCCACCATTCGTGCCTGGGCATGAAGGTGTGGGCGAGGTAGTTGCGCTCGGTCCGGGTAAGCACGGCGTCGAAATTGGCGATATGGTCGGCAACGTGTGGCTATGGTCAGCCTGCGGTGAATGCGAGTATTGCCGCACTGGTTGGGAAACGTTGTGCTATGAGGCTGAATACGGCGGCTACACCGTCGATGGTTCGTTCGGTCAGTACATGCTCGTGGATACCCGTTATTGCGCACGTATTCCAGAGGGCGCAAACCCCGTTGAAGTGGCGCCGATCCTGTGCGCTGGCGTGACCGTATACAAAGGCCTGAAAGTGTCGGAAACCCGACCAGGCCAGTTCGTGGTGATCTCCGGCGTTGGCGGCCTCGGCCACATTGCGGTGCAGTACGCCGTGGCAATGGGCATGCGGGTCATCGCGGTAGACATCGCCGATGACAAGCTGGAGTTGGCGAAGAAGCACGGCGCAGAGTTTACGGTGAATGCGCGTGACGTCGATCCGGGACCTGCGGTTGTTGAATACACCAAGGGTGGCGCACACGGCGTCTTGGTGACGGCTGTGCATCCGCAGGCGTTTGGCCAGGCGATTCAGATGGCCCGTAAGGGCGGCACCATTGTGTTTAATGGTTTGCCTCCAGGAGATTTCCCTGCACCGATCTTCGAGATCGTGTTCAAGGCGTTGACTATTCGTGGTTCGCTGGTGGGTACGCGCCAGGATCTGGAAGAGGCTCTGGATTTCTACGCGCGCGGCATGATTAAGCCAACCGTTACTGAGTGCAAGCTCGACGACATCAATACCGTATTTGAAGACATGCGCAAAGGACGTATCGACGGCCGCATGTCCATCCGCTACTAGGCAAGGTTCAGCGCTGGCTACCCGTCGGGAAGCTCAGCCATGTGCTTGAGGAAGTCTGGATTCTCCCAATAACCAGTGTGGTTCGTGTCGAGCTTCCAGACTTCCGCGCCAAACTGCGGGTGCGTAGGATCCGGCCCATGGATGCCGCCGTGTGCTGACGCGGCGAAGGCAATTGGGTCGCGATCCCCAGTCACCGCGATTACGCGCGGTTGCTCGGAATTGAGCTTCAGTTCGCCCACAGTTGCGGAACCAACACCGGGACTGCCTGCGAGGATGAGGGCGTCGGCGTCGATACCTTCGCGGGCTGCGTAGCCAGCAACCACCGTTCCGTAACTGTGGGCGATAACGCTGCGGAACTGTTCGGGGTTTCGGCGCGCTAATGCTGCCTGGAATTCCCGCAAGTCAGTGGCGCCGCTCAACGCTGGTTCGGTGGCAATGCCGGCTGGCACGTTCGGCGGCGCCTGATAGCCCAACCACACCACCGCAGCACCGGTTTCCGCTGCTAATCGACGTCCGCGTTCGGTATATGTTGGCCAGTCCTCACTGTTGGAGGAGCCCACTCCGGCAACGATGGTACTGACATGCTTGGCGTGGTCGAGGTCGCCGTACGCGACTACTAAGTGACCGTCGGCGGTTTCCAGGATGGTGCCGTCTTCTCCGACGATTTTTTCGAGCTCTGGGGTGGTATTGAGTTCGTGAATGGCGGCCAATGAAAGGTGGTCCATGTCGGCAAAACGATGCTCGATCGGTCCGCTTTTGCTGGCGCAAAGATGGTCGATTTCGGCGGCGCAGGCGGCGTCGAGTGCTTCACCCATCGCATGAATCTGTTGGAGAAACGCGGTTGTTGTGGTGGATTCATCGCCAAATTGTTGGGCGCGTTGCCATGCGTAATCCAGATCAAGCTGGGCTGATGCTGTTGCAGACAGGATATCTGCAACGAGTTGTTGGACGCGCTGAATTTCCTCCCACGCGGTGTGAATATTCTTGGCTTCTTGTTGTGCACTTTCGAAAACATCTCCGATTCCTTCGAGGACTGGCGGGAAGAATTGCGCAGTGCGTAAACTCGTTGCGCAAGCTTCGGCTAATTTGGCGTCTATTGGCATGCCAGCCGCCAGGCTGTATCGAGATCAACCAGCATGGCATCGGCGAAAAATCTGCGGACGTGAAACAACCAATCGTCTGTTGAATGCTGTAGGTGGGTGGCATCCACCTGCCACTGTGCAGCGGCGCGGGCGAGCGCGGCGTCGGTAAGCGGGCCGCCGATGGGGAAGCTGACGCCGAGCGTTGGTGGCGGAAAAGCAATGGTCTGGCCGGTGTGAAATTCTACGTTCATGATTTGAGGATGGCACCGTGTCGTTGATGTGCGGTGCGGCGGTGAGCTGAGCATGTGCGAACCTGTGGAGAAAAACCCAAAATCCACATACAGTGACGGTTATGCGTATTGCGGCGGTGCAAATTCAAACAGGACCAGATACCCTGGAAAATTTAGCCAAGGTGGAACGGTGGGCAACCCGTGCCGCTGAACATGGCGCTGACCTGGTGGTTTTCCCTGAGGCGACGATGAAGGCTTTTGGTACGGGGCGTCTGGACCAGGCTGCTGAGGAACTTACGGGGTCGTTTGCTTTGAAAGTGCAGGAGCTGGCCGAAAACCTGGGCGTTGTGATTGTGCTGGGGATGTTTTGCCCGGCGGATACGTATCAAGGCAAGCACCGAATTTATAACACTGCGCTGGTCACGGGTGCCGGTATGCATTGCGGTTACAACAAGATTCATACTTATGACGCGTTTGGGTTCCGGGAGTCTGACACTGTAAAACCTGGTGAGGAGCTTGTTACCTTCAGTTATAAGGGGGTAACTGTTGGCGTTGCGGTGTGTTTCGACGTTCGCTTCCCCCACCAATTTCAGCAACTCGCTCGGCGTGGTGCGCACGTTATTGTGCTTCCTGCGTCGTGGTCGTCTGGGCCGGGCAAGGTGGAGCAATGGCGATTGTTGACTGCGGCACGTGCTTTGGATTCCACAGCCTATGTTGTTGCGTGTGACCAGACGAAACTGCAGGCTGGTAAGCCGGATGGTGCGCCGACAGGCGTTGGGCACTCGGCGATTATTGGGCCGACGGGTGTGCGGATCGCTGAGGCGGGTATTGAGGAGGAGATCATTGTCGCTGATATTGATGTTGAGCTCGTGGCGAAGGTGCGGAAGGAAATTCCCATAGTGGAGCTTTCTGTGGAGTGAGCATGTAGGGGGCGGGGGTTGCATTGGTTGGTTTTCTGTTTGTGGGCATGGGTGTTGGCCCCTGGAACCTGG
>JAUMZC010000090.1 GCA_030528295.1 Corynebacterium sp. | reverse complement strand
TCGTCAAGCTTGAGCGCCCCACTTTTACGAAGCCGGTGAAGCACCACCGGACAGCTTTTGCAACGTTTTTTTGATTTACAGCATTTCTTTTTGCCGCCACGTGCAACTCGCTCCCGTAGTTTCACCATGTTCATGAGCAAAGCCTAACCTGACACCATCCAGGTTTGCGAATTCTTAGCTTCTCCTACCCTATCTACAAGAAAACTCGCCCACACCCCCAAAACAGACTAAGCTGTCTGCCATGACTAAACTTTGGGAGCTTGCACGCACGCTCCGCACCAAGCATCGCTATATTGACCTCACACATGCATTCCATCCGGGTCAACCGAGATTCCACCTTCTCCCCGACGAAGAACGCTCCAGCCTCTTCACCGTAGAAGAGCACGGATTCGCCATTACTCAATACAATTTCGTTGGCCAGTGGGGCACCCACGTAGATCCGCCTGTCCATTTTGTCGCAGGTGCCCGCACATTGGACAACATTGACGTACAAGAGATGATTCTTCCTCTTGTTGTGCTTGATTTCAGCGCCGAAGCGGCAGCAAACCCTGATTTCACGCCGTCGATAAGCGACATACAACAGTGGGAACGCAAGCACGAACCCATCCCCGAGGGCGCCTTTGTAGCTATGCGTACCGATTGGTCTACACGGTGGCCTGATCCGGCAGCAATGGCCAACCGCGACGAGCACAATGTGGCGCACTACCCCGGCTGGAATACCGACGTTGTTCAATGGCTGATCGACGAGCGCGCCATTACCGCGATCGGACACGAAACCACCGACACCGATCAGGGCATCGTGGTCTCCGGCGGAGCCCTGCCTACAGAACTGTTGCTTCTCGAACATGATCGCTGGCAAATCGAACTCTTGGCCAACCTCGATCAGGTTCCTGCGACAGGCGCGCTGATCGTTGCCAGCTGGCCGAAACCACTCGAAGGAACCGGCTTCCCCGCACGCGCGTTCGCCATACTCCCGTAATCCACGAGGCAACCCCGTAGCATGCAGCAATTACACTACATGCTATGAGCCTCCCGATCAGCCCAATTATGTGGGTTCCAACGTTGAACTAGCCGAGGAACCCACATGACTTCCGTTGTAACCCGAACACTTTCCTCCCTCCTTATCCTCAGCGCACTCTTGGCCACCGCACCCATCGTCGCCAATGCAACAACCCCCGATCTATACGCGAAATCCTTCCAAGACATCCATGCGCCCGGTACCGCCATTATCGAATTTAATTCCGACGGAATAACTCGCGAACAATATTTCGGAATCGACGGTGACGGCTTCCCCATCACCCAAGACACGCCCTTTGTATGGGGAGCACTCTCCCAATCAATCACCGCCGCAATCGCACTCAAACTCCACAACGACGGCGCACTGGATCTCCATGATCCCATAGTGAACCACCTCCCCGAACTCGCGAGCAGCGCCCTCGATGCCAATCACGTTGAAATTGCTCACCTCATTCAACACACTGCGGGGCTACCAACGAACCTTGCGCATAGCGTTGCCACCGTCGATGAGTTGCTCAAACATGTTGCCGATCTCGAGCACATTACCCCACCTGGAACACACAATTATTCGAATATCGGCTATTCATTACTCCAAGAAATACTTACCCGTTCAACGAACCAAGAATTCTCCACCCTGGTCCATCAACACATTGATTTGGTCTGCGGATCAGGGCCTACGATTAGCGACTCCGAAACCTTTCACGCCCGCGTACCCAAAGGACATCAACCATTCTTTTTCACACACAAATCAACAACAGTTGAACCCTGGCCAATTTCATTTGGTGTAGCCTACTTATCGGGATCTGGGCAGCAATTTGCCGCCTACGCCGTATGGCAGCTGCAACAGCATCAGCGAAGCCTTCACAATCCACTCACTCACGCACAAGTGAGCGATAACCTCAAATATGGGCCCGGATTACACTATAAACAGGTCCGCCTCACCGATGGAACATCAGCCGAATACGTGTATCACACGGGCAGCGTGTGGGGATATACCTCATATGTTGGTTTTATTCCCAAAACCAATCGGGGAATCATTATCTTCACAAATGAACTGGGGATACGCACCCAATACGACACACAACGACGCAATGCCATTCACACATTGGTGTCCCACAGCTTAGATATTGACGAACCCCAAAAACCCAAATTATTTCCTGCCGACACCCTCGTGCTCGCCGCCGAATTCGTGGTGATCGCATTGTTGTTTGGCGCTCTAGCGTTTCAAATCAAACGCTGGTCACCCAATACTCCCCCAACCGATCCCAAACACGCTTTTCGACGCACCGCGTTTCCACTGTTTGCTGGCACCTGCGCCGCCCTTGCACTGTTTTACGGAGTTCCGTTTGTATACGGCCATCAGTTCGATGAGATCAGCATCGGTGCGCCCGATGTTTTCGCGCTCTTCTGCACGATCATGGTGCAGATTCACCTCCTTACCGCACTGGCAGTTTTACGGGAAATCATCGCTGCCAGGCGATTGAGCAGATCCCAACACTTAGCCCTACAAACTAGTTAGCCGACCATTACAATTTAGAGTCATGCGCAACTTGAATACCATCCCCGACGGAGCCAACCTTCCAGAACACCTGTGCCCGCCAGAGATCGCGACGGACGTCTTTGCGCTGTGCTGGGAAGAAATCATCCAAGGCGAAGATGACTTCGCCTACCGCATCCCCGAAGAATTCGATGACCTTGACGACGATCAAGCCGACGCAATAGCCGAATACGTTATCGAACTCCGGAGAACTCAACAGGAAGGTTTCGGCAACGTCCAAACCAACCTCGCCCTAGCGTTTTCCGAGCTTGAAGACCACGGAATCCTCACCAGCCAAATATGTGAACACACAGTCGATGAAGGCTATGCGGCACTACTTGAGGAAGCCGAAGAAGACCCCGAACGCTGGCACGGCGTGGCATATATTCCCGGAGTTTCAGTACAAAACTACGCAAGCGAATTGGTCTACCGCATGATGCCAGAATCCGAGGACGCACACGAAGCGCCCGTAGCACTCGAATTAACGCCCGATCTCGCAACCTTTTCGCTCGCATATGCGGCCATCCTTACCCCCGAGGAATTCGAACTAACCGACGAAGAGTCCACTGAAATATTCAACACCCGCACCACCGAACTCATGAACAGCCACGTGATTCCGGCCCTAGAGAAGCATGGCATTACGGTCCAATGGTCCGGCAGCCCGGCCGACTTGGCCGAGATCAGCAATGTGGAATTCTACGAACCAATCTAGCCCTGATATGGGAACACACCGGCTAGCATTCAGCTAGCAATTACTGTAACGTTGTTGCAGTTTTTCCAGTTCAGGGGCTGGTTTCCCACCGAAACACGTACGGTATCCCACAATCCCGCGGGAAAAACCAAACCCTAGCCCACTCTGCGGCAGCACGTCTTTGTGTTCCTCAATAAATCTTGGCATCCACGCATTGGGATCGTCCGTTTGTACGTTTAGGATGAGGTGCCCGTTCCAGGATTCCACCCCGGTAAATTCGCCCTTCCCCTTCACGGCTTCGCTGAGGCTGATCACCTCCGACGGCTTCAACAACCCGGCGGGAAGGAAGAAGTACGACGTCTCCCCTGCTGACGGACTCATCACGATCCTCCACTGCTCGTGCCGCACCACATCCGTACTAACATTCGCATACACTTCCAGCTGAGTTGCCACGTCCAGCTCCGCCCCCTCAAACAACAACAGCGTCTCGTTCAACACAAGCACCGATGGCTTTAACTCGACCGCATCCCAGTACGAATTGCGCCCAATCGCCTCGCGCGCCAACGTCACTTTGTGCACCTCAGTTTCGTTGAGCACGTTGTAACGCAGCGTACCCCTCCCCGGCAACGGCTCGGCATAGCTCACAAATACGCGCTGGTTCCACTCGGGTTGCGCGGCATTGATGGCTTCAGCTTCCTTCACCACCGCCATCAACACGCTTTTCGACGGCGCGTCCTTCCACTCCACACGCGCCCCAACGTGCCACACGCTCCGATCCAAACTAAAGTCCAGATCCGAATCCTCCGGCCCTGTGGAGTAGTCCCCCGAATCATCCGAATCATAAAGGTCATTGATCGCTGGCCGCGTTGTAACACTCCCATTCGAACCCACGACTGCCGCCAACCGCGCCCCGTATTCCGCCTGCCCTTGCTCCACAGGTTTCCCGCAAGCCCCAACCATGAATGCGAACACAATAACTAATGCAACAAGTGCCTGCCGCGACGAAATCATGAGCATATTGTAACCCATCTCACATTTTCCGACGCTTCACACCAATTGCCCATAAGATGCCGCATTCAACTAACACCAGCAGGAAATTACTTGCACACAATTCAATTCTTGCCGACGGCGCGCACCTCAGCGACACCCAAACTGCAGGCAGTAGGGGGCTCGGCGTCGAAAGGTAAGGATCGCGAGCACTCGACTTTGATGGATCCATAATCAATGTCGCTTTTTACACCATGTTGTGCCCAATTGGTGTATTTGGCGACAAAACTTTGGCCCCAGAACGGGTTCGGTGTCGCTTTTTACACCAATTGCCCACAACATGGTGTATTTGGCGACAAAACCCAGGTAAACAATTGTACACAATTCAACACCGTGCCGTCCCCCAGCCGCCAAAACCCCGCGCGGACCCCAACCCCCCCCCGATCCCCCACAAACTTTTTACAGTTCGTCGAGTTGTTTGCGCTGTGGCACAACCGCTGGGCGCGCACCGGCGATTTCTTCTACGATACGGATTACCTGGTTGGAGTATCCGAACTCGTTGTCGTACCAAACGTAGAGGACCAAATGTTTGCCTTGTGCGATGGTGGCCAGGCCGTCGACGATGCCTGCACGGGTGGTTCCAACGAAGTCGGTGGATACTACCTCGGGCGAGTGGATGTAGTCGTTTTGTTGGCGCAGTACGGAGTTCAGCGATACTTCCCGCAGGTAGGCGTTGACTTCATCGCGGGTGACTTCCTTTTCCAGGGTGAGGTTCAGCACTGCCATGGATACGTCTGGGGTGGGGACGCGGATTGCGTTGCCGGTGAGTTTGCCTTCGAATTCTGGCAGTGCTTTGGAGACGGCTTTTGCGGCGCCGGTTTCGGTGAGCACCATGTTGAGGGTGGCTGCCCGGCCGCGGCGTTCGCCTTTGTGGAAGTTGTCGATGAGGTTTTGGTCGTTGGTGAAGGAGTGCACGGTTTCTACGTGGCCGAATTCAACGCCCCAGCGATCGTTTACAGCTTTCAGTACTGGTGTGATGGCGTTGGTGGTGCATGATGCGGCGCTGAGGATTTGGTCGGAGTCTTCGATTACGTCGTGGTTGATTCCGTACACGATGTTCTTCAGGTCGCCCTTGCCGGGAGCGGTGAGCAGCACCTTGGCCACGCCTTTGGATTTGAGGTGTTGTTCTAGTCCTGCGCGGTCCCGCCAGCGGCCGGTGTTGTCCACCACGATGGCGTTGTCGATGCCGTATGCGGTGTAGTCAACGCTGGCCGGGTCGGAGGAGTAAATGACCTGGATTGGCGTGCCGTTTGCACAAATGATGTCGTTGTCCCGGTCACCGTTGATGGTGCCGTTGAAGGAGCCGTGGACGGAGTCGCGGCGCAGGAGTGAGGCGCGCTTGATGATGTCGTCGTCACCGTTTTTACGCACCACCACCGCGCGCAGCCGGCAACCGGTGTCTACGGACTGATGTTCGATAAGGATGCGGGCGAGCAAACGTCCGATACGACCGAAACCGTACAGCACAACGTCCGTGCGCTTCGTCTCGCTTGCTGTACCGATTACCGACGCCAGCTCCCGGTCAAGGAAGGCACGCAGGTCACCGCCTTCTTCATCAAAACGCGCTGCAAGCTGACCAAGGTCGATCGACGCCGTACCAAGGTCCATCTTCACAAGTTCCTGCAGGATCGGCAAGGTTTTCGCCAGCGGCAGTTCCTGGTCGGTGATGCGCCGCGCGTACCGATGCGACTTAATCACATCAATATCAGTGCAGTGGATAAGCAACCGACCATATACGGAGGTGACCACGTTGTGTTCGCGGTGCAGCTTGCCAATCAGCGGGATCATCTGTTCGGCCAGCGCGATCCGCTCGTTCCAATCGTTGGTTACCGGGGTAGTCATGGGTGTGGATTCCTCCGTACGTTTCTGGGTGGGTCCGAGCCAATTGTTGTTGGCACACAGTCAAAGCTACTCATTTGTAGGTGGGTTTTTGTGAACTTTCCCACCCCCGACCATAATTGCGAACAATTCACTGGAATTACCAGCATAATCGACTAAATTATTCACCCCAACGGGGGTAAATCTCCGACGTTTACGTTGTGACTACCTCCGCGAAAGAATCCACTCCACGATCGTCGCTGCGGGTGCGGACTTCACCTCCCGCACGCCCGTCCCCGCCCACGCAGCCACATATTCCGGCGCCGCCGACCGCAACGGCCCCATCATCGAATTCACGTGCGGATACACAGCTGGCGCATCCGTATGATTCGCCATAAATTGCGTCTCGACGCCGCGCGCCACCCTACCCGAATACGCGCGCGTCGTAGCGGTTCGCTCCGCCCGTTGAAGTATCTCTCGCTGCCACGCGCCAGTTCCGGCTTCATCGGCAAGCAAAAACGCGGTCCCACACGCGATGGCACGCACCCCCGGCCACGCCAACGGCTCGGCATTCATAATCCCTCCGGCCGCCACCAATGGGGCATCCGGCATCTGCTCGACAAGCTCCCGTAATGGCACGTCAGAAGGCGTTTCCTCGACAGTAAACGTGGCCCGATGCCCACCCGCCTCTGGCCCTTGCACCACAAGCGTATCGACGCCGCGCGCCACCGCTTCCCGCGCAGCCTCGGCGTTTGTCACGCTCCCCCAAACCTCAATCCCAACTGTATGCAGTCGCCGGATTTCTGCCGAACTTGGCAGCCCGAACGTTACCGAAACAACCGCCGGACCCCACCCCTCAGCTGCCGCTTTGCAAACAAGTTCTAGCTTTTCATCCCAACCATCGGTTTCATCAACAGTTCGAAAGTCCCCCGGTTGAACACCAGCTTGTTCAAACTCCTTAGCGAGTTTCTGCACATACTCCTCTACAGGACCGAGATCGTTCGGTACATCTTGCGGTGCAAACAAATTCACCCCATACGGCGCGTTTGTCGCACGCATATTCTCCTCTAAACGTTGCGAACTCATGTACCCCGCAGCCAAAAATCCAAATCCACCAGCATCCGACACAGCATTCACTAGCGCCGGCGTCGAAGGACCGCCAGCCATCGGAGCCGCAATCACTGGAACACGCAACGTATCAATAACACCCATGCCACGTATGTACCAGAAAACGTCACCCGAAATTCTCCCAATTCGAACGCCTATTCATGAAGTGCGCGAGCCTGTTGAGCACACTTGATATTTTTATCCAATGACCTCCGATATAGAACTTCTGCCACATCAACAACAAGCCATTAACGAATTTCTTTCCCGCAGGCCACTGCGCTATCTCCTTGCAGACGACTTCGGTACCGGAAAAACCATTACGGCTGCCCTATATCTCAAAGAACTCATTCACCAAGGCAGGTGCCAACGCGCAATCATCGTTGTCCCCGACGGACTTTTTGAACAATGGTGGCGAGAACTCCACGACAGGCTAGGCATCAATATTCACGTATACGACTTCCATCAAATGGGCATTCGGGAACCAAAAAATCTTTTTCTTACCCACCAATATGTCCTCCTCCCGATGGGACACGCGGCACGAAGTAGCGAAACTATGAGCTATTTACGACAAGCACGCTGGGATCTCGCGATTATCGATCATGCAGATCGCCTAACCGCAAAAACCTCCCGCTGGGTCGTCGACGCACATTACACGCTTAAACTCAAACTTGGACAACTCATTTCCGAAACCGCCGAAAATTTACTACTTCTGACTGAGACTCCCGAATCCTACACGAATCACCAGCTCAGGACATTACTTGCCTTACTCGACGAGGAACACTTCAGTGAAACACAGCACAACACGAGTCCCGCACCTGACAAATACATGCGCTGCCTCCAACAAGAAGACCTTTCCAACACCGAAGGCAAGCCTCTTCTTCCAAACCACCAGTTTCACGCTGTGACATATCCACTAACCCCACAATATCGTCACTTCTACCAACAAATCCTCCATCACGCACGCGAAGAACTCGAAATTGCGAACACCATGGATTTCTGTATAGACCATGCCTTAACCAATAGCTTTGGATACACGTGCTCGCAGTTGATACGTAGCACCACCTCCAGCCCAAATGAGATCCTGACGAAGCTACGGGGTCTAGCCGACGCCCCTGACGAGGAATGGGATTTCGACCGTAATCTCGATTACTGGTATCTAGCTAGCAACTGCGAGGAACACAATGAAGAAGCAACACTGAAAAATCAATATTACTTTGAAAACTTCTTTCGGTCGTACGTCAGCATCCCTGAAATAACGAATGACATAACACTCAAGTACCCAATTGATAAACAATTACTTCGGCTTGGTGACCAACTTACGAACGCCGATCGCGACCAAAAATGGTATGCGTTACGCGCGATATTAGACCAGCACATACAACCGCAAGAAGATACAAGCAGACCGCAAAAAATTATCATTTTCGCAAATTTCTACCACACAATAGATTATTTAACAGAAAAACTGAGCACTTATTTTAGCGGCAAGGATTCAGTAAACATCGTGCGAAAATATATCCTCGAAAACGAAATTTACGATCCATTTAACCCGACCAAACCATGCAACATATTCGATAGTTTTACAAACGATCCAAACAAGATCGTATTACTTCTGGAAAGTTCAACGTATGTAGACCCAGCGCTGCAAAACGTACATCTACTAGTGAATTACGATATGCCGTGGGATCTCCGTCAACTTCAAACACGAATCAGCTGGATTCACCGAATTGGACAACAACACACATGCCATATTTGGAACTTCATCGCAGAAAAGACCATAGAAGAAGATATTCTGCTGAAATTACTCGACGAACTCCACGCTGTACCGTCCGAACTTCAACACAAACTTCTACACGTTCTTGGAACACCGGAAGCATTCAACGGACACTCTCTCGACAACCTGATGATGTACGCCATCCAATACTCCGATATCCCACAAGTTAAGCAACGGATACATTCTATTATTGAAGCCAGCATTCACGAACAATTGGAGCGCATTCTGCGATCAAAACAATAGCCCCAATTACAACAGCGCAACTAACCTACTAGCTCGCAGCATAGAACTTTGGATAAAACATCGTCACCACACAAAACACGAAGAGAAACCAACAGTTAATTGACCACGAATGTTCAAGGCGAGCACAACTCTGAGTGTTGTGTGTTCTTCGTGATCATCTTGCTCCTACGAATTATCTTTCCCGATTTTTCGAACCATTCTGGGAGATATACAACGTTCTTCTCCCAAATAAGTTTTCCACACATACACAAAAAGACGCAACACCCACATGCCAGGCAAATACGAACTACAGAAAAGGCTGCGAATTCGGAAACATCCCCACAAACTCTTCCGAATACGTGACAAACAGACCAAACTCGTTATCGCTGATGTTCTCTTCATCAAGATTTCCAGGAGAATATAAACAACTCCGCTTACCGCGCAAATACCTTCGGCGAGCAAGTTTATATTCCCCACCATAAACTAGATAGTCGGTAAATACATCCCGTACCGCGTGCGCAAAATCAGACTCGTCGGTCACTACCAAAACATAGCCACCAAACCTGCAAGCGCTGAAAATTTCTTCAACTAAAAATGTTTCCCCCACCGGCTTCACCACTTCAAACACCCCAAACCGGCTCCGAGGAAACTTAAAATAGTCCAGGATGGGATCATGCTCCCCTTCCGCACTCCACACCTCCTCCAACCACGGACTTTCCTCCACCATCCGAAAAAACTCGTCA
>JAUMZC010000089.1 GCA_030528295.1 Corynebacterium sp. | reverse complement strand
ACCTGAACCTCCTGCACCGGAGCCACCTGCACCTGCACCGTCAACTTCGGAAACTCCGACGTCTGAAACATCGCGCCCGGATCTGCCGCCGCGTTTGGACCCACCGCGACCTGAGCCACCTGTGCCCGGACCAGAACCAACGTCCGAACCACAGCAACCTCCGTCGACGACACCGAACGTGCCACCACGGCGCGAACCACCGTTCCCAGTACCGTCCGAGACCGAAGCTCCAGTGCCGACGCCTCCCGCACCAGAACCTACGGAGGAGCCAGCGCCAACCCCAACGACGGCTGAGAATCCTGCGCCGCCACCATTGCCACCGGTTCCACCACGTGATGGTGTCCCAGGCGTACCGCCGCGCGATGAGGCGCCAAACGTGCCACCGCAGGGTGAGGAAACTGAGCAGCCTGCACAACCGGAGCAACCTGCAGAGACCGAACAAACAAGCGATGCAGTTGCTCCAGCAGGACCAGCACCTACTCCTGACCCCGTAGAACACGAAGTAATTATTGAAGATCAAGATGACGCTGCAGTGCTGGTTGGCGACCCCAAACCAGCATCGCCCGGGCTTCTGAATTTTCTAACGAATTTCTTCCCAAGCCAACCAACTCGAAATCAGACCGAGAAACCTGCTGATAATAAAGACAATTCCGAGAAGGAATCTGAAACCGAAAAGACCTCTGATACGAAGGAACCCGAATCCGAGGAAGAGGAATCCAGCTCTGAACGCACCGACAAGGAGCGTTCTGGCCGGCGGGCAACCGAGGATAAGGATAAGCCTCGGGAACCCTTCACCCAATCAAATCCAAATAAGGCTTAACGGCGATTATTTATGGGCTAGACTGTCGCCCGGAATACCTGAGTGCCTTCTTGTAAACCAATAATCTTGTGGTTTGATTCACCTGCGGGTATCCAAATAGCTTGTGTTGGCCCGATTTCAAGGCAATGATCACCGTCATCGCCACAGCCCATTGTCGAACTCTGTTCAATTCCAGCCCTGCCGGAAGTGCACAACAGAATTGTTGGTCCCGCCGAATCAAGAATTTGTTGTTCGCCTTGCCCAAGCGTCACCGTTGATAACGCAAACTCTTCAATTGGCACAGGATATTGCGTCCAACCACTGCCTTCGATCACAGGCTGAACTTTTACATTGTCGAGGCTGTGGAATGAAAGCACCCGCACCAATTCCGGGACATCGACATATTTTGACGTAAGACCACCGCGAAGTACGTTATCGCTATTGGCCATAATCTCAACACCGGTTCCGCGAACATACGCATGCAATTGACCCGCATCAAGGTAGATCGCCTCACCAGGCTTGAGCGTAAGTTTATTGAGCAGCAACGCGCCTAACACGCCAACGTCACCGGGATACAGCTCGGCGAGGTGCACAAAGTTTTCCAGCGCTTCCCCGATCCACCCGGCGCTCGTATGCTCCGCTAAGTATCGACGCGCGCGCACCACAAGGGCGTCGATAAGCTCATGACGTGCAGCAGTAGGGATGGTGATCCATGTTGTGAACAATGCTCGTAAATCATCTGCCTCGCCCGCCGGATCAGCAATGAGCATGGTGCGGTAACGTTCCAGCTCCGGGCAAGTCAGGGCGTCGAAAATTTCGGCGGTCTGGGCGATCGGACGGAAACCCGCCATCGCCTCAAAATCCGTCAACGCGACAATCAGTTCCGGCTTATGGTTATTGTCTTTGTAGTTGCGTTTCGGGTCACTAATTTCTATACCCGCAGCATTTTCGCGCTCAAAACCTTCCTCAGCCTGGGCGCGGGAAGGGTGGGCCTGCAGAGACAACGGTTCATCTGCGGCGAGAATCTTCAGTAGAAACGGCAACCGCTGACCATGCTTTTCAAATACGCGTTGCCCCAATGTTGCATGCGGGTCACGGCAGATCATCTCAATGAGCGGCGTGTCATTCACGAGCGACGAACCACCCGGATGTGCGCCGAACCAAAACTCCGCTTCGGGGCTTGCGCTTGGCTGCTCGCCCCGTAACTGAGCAATCGCGGTACGGGAACCCCAAGGATAGGCGCGTAACACACCAGAGAGTAATTCCACGAAGTCCGTCCTATTCATCAAGTTCATAAATAGCGGCGGCAAGTGCGCGCACTATAAAGCGGGCAGCAGTCACTAATTTGCCAGGACTGCCGTCTGGGCAGTGTTGAGAAATTGTTCCGCTGGCAAACGCAACCGTTGGAGCGTGTTCCACGCCCCACACAATGACTTTTAAGCGTAGCACTGCATCGCCTTGATCCATGAAAGGATCAAAAAACGGATCATTACTGGAAGGAATCTTTTGATTAAAGGCTTCAATAACAGCGTTATCCGCAGCGAAACAAACAATTCCGTGACGTTGCCACATTCGCGCAATTACTTCGGCAGCAGCCTGATATTCGGGGGTTGCGGTGTGAATCGCACACGCGTCCACTACTGCGGCCCGCAGCTCGCGCGCTGGATTCACCGTAGCATCACGTTCCGGGCTTAAGCCCACCAAATCTTCATCCAAGATCGTCGCCGCTCGTTCAAGTTCTTCCGCAACGACTCGTTTATCAAAACGCAATGATTGAATAACTGCCGAGAGCGCATACGCCAATCGAATTGGGTTCGGGTCCGAGCCCGCCGTTGGTGGCACTGGAATCACCGGAGCCGGGCTTTCATCCCGTAAATAACTTGAACCTTGGACAAGAAATGTCCTTGTCCCTCTCCGAACAGCTTCACTCAGCGCTTTGGTGGCTTGCTCTTCCGCGATAAGGGAACCATCCGTAGACACCAGCACGATATCCAGCGGGCCAACAAAGGCAGGTAAATCTCGAGATACCACCACCGGGCAGGGAGGCTCGACAGTGCCGAGTACCATGCGGACGACCGCGGCGTCCTCAGCGCTCGAAGAAAGCACAATCACGCTTCGAGCACCCATACCTTCCAGATCCGCAAGTTCCCCTGCGGCGATGTATTGAGCGATGGCGCGAACATGAGCACCGGTGTGCGCGACGTCGAAAAACCGCACAATTTCAGGGTCGTATCGCGAGCCGTCCGAATAGGAGAGGTCCATACCCTCCCAGATTAGTCGAGCTTAGGCGCGAATGATCGCTAAGATCTCCGCTACCAACGAATCCACCTGCTCCTGCGTGGGCGCCTCCACATTAAGCCGAAGCAACGGCTCAGTGTTCGAAGCTCGCACATTGAACCATGCAGAGGTTCCAGCCAGCTCTACTGTCACACCATCAAGATGATCCACATGTTCGGTGCGGTGCGCGAACGCATCCAGTACCGCTTGCGTTCGCTCCTCCTGCGCCTGCGCAGACGCCAACCGCGAATTAATCTCTCCTGATGCCACATACGGGCTGTATTGTTCCATCAGCTTGGACAACGGTTGGTCCTGCGATCCCAACGCCGCAAGCACATGCATAGCAGCCAGCATGCCCGAATCAGCATTGAAGAATTCCGTGAAGTAATAATGCGCGGAATGCTCACCACCAAAGACCGCGCCAGTCTCGGCCATGCGCGCTTTAATGAACGAATGCCCTACGCGTGTACGTACTGGTGTGCCGCCATGGGCAACAATGGTTTCTGGCACAAATTTGGAGGTGATGAGGTTATGGATAATCGTCGCACCCGGGTGCTTTGCCAGGTAGCGTTCGGCGATAATTGCGCAGATCGCTGACGGGCTGACCGGCGCACCGGTTTCATCCACCACGAAGCAGCGATCAGCGTCACCATCGAATGCCAACCCGATATCGGCGCCGGTATCCACTACGAATTGCTGCAGATCCACAAGGTTTTTCGGTTCCAGCGGGTTTGCTTCATGGTTGGGGAAATTACCGTCGAGCTCAAAATACAATGGCTCGATATTCAGCGGCAGCCCTTGCAACACAGCGGGAACAGTAAGCCCTCCCATGCCATTGCCAGCATCCACGGCTACGCGAAGCGGGCGAATATTCCGTAGATCAACGAGGTTTCGCAAATACTCACCATAGGATTCGAGTACATCGCGATCTTCAATCTCACCGATACGGCCATCCCAAACAGGAATTCCTTCGACCAAATCATCGATTATTCGGGCCAAACCGGAATCTTGCCCCACCGGCCGCGCCCCCGCGCGGCACATTTTAATGCCGTTATATTCTGCTGGATTATGGCTGGCAGTAAACATGGCACCAGGGCAATCCAGCACGCCCGAAGCGTAATACAGTTCATCCGTTGATGTGAGGCCCAACGCAATCACATCAAGGCCCTGGGAAGCAGCGCCAGTAGCGAATGCTGCAGAAAGTTCCGGGGAGGAATCACGCATATCGTGCCCAACCACAATGACCTTTGCGTTTTCTTCCCGCATAAGCCTGCCGAACGCGGCACCAGTGTCATGCATGAAATCAGCATCAAAACCTTCTCCGACAATGCCGCGAACATCATAGGCTTTGATGACAGCTTCAACGGATTCACGAGTTCGCATTTACACTCCTTGGATGCGCGAAAGGCACGTTTAGAACTACCACAACTACCAGTGCATTTTACGCACGAGTGTTTGATAAATAATCAGGCGTCCGTATCGGGCACCACAAAGAGGTGCCCTTTCCTGTGGATAGGTGGTGTTTTCGGACGATGCACCGGGTGATTCGTGCTTGTTGTTTTCCGCGCGGCACGCCCCTGCCGTCCTTGGCGCTCTTGCCGCTGCACCCGAGAGATTTTCTGCACCCCCGAGTCGTCGAAATCTTGCAATACAAGTCCGCTAGCATTCCGCCCTGCCTCGCGAACAGCCTTTGCGAGGGCGGTGAGATCGTCGTCGGCATCGTCGTGTTCTATATCGTCGACGCGGAGCATTTCCCAACCAAGTGGCGCGGTGATGCTCGCCGCATGCGCCTCACATAAGTCCCAGCTATGGGGCTCGCTAGCAGGCGCAAGAGGGCCAACTACTGCCGTTGATTCTGAGTAGGCATAGGTGAGTGTGGCTACGGCAGGCTTACCGCAGCCGGGGCGGGAACAGCGTCGGAAATTGCTCACAAAGGGAAAGTCTAGACCTTAAGATGAGCTTTAGGTAGTCTCCCACTCCGTTTCTCAGGCAGAAATAGTTGCGGTATCAGTTGCGGCGCGCCCGACTAGCTTCCCCAACGAACATGAATAAAGTTGTTTTCTATGCGGATGAATAGCTCACGTGATCGTCATGGCCGTGGTGTGCGTGGCCCGCTGTTTCCACGCAATGTCCCACGGTATCGCACCCGAAGTGAGCTTTTCGACGCCCTCGTGCTCTACGCATACGCGCCGCTACAGCAGGAGTACGCGCAGGAGCTAGCAACTTTGGACATTGCCATCGACCTTGTGCCACGAATGCGGTTGCACGCAACGGACTATTACAGCGATGAGGTGTTTGCCGATGGCCCCGTCCCCCTGGGGCGCGTGATCGCCGCCGGTATTGATCCGAAAGGGAACCCAACGCGCCCGCGGATTGTATTGTTCCGAACCCCCATAGAGCAACGCAGCGTCACAATTGAGGAACGAAAGAACCTTATTCACACCGCACTTGTGGCACTGGTAGCCCACCATTTAAATATCTCGCCACAAGATATTGACCCCGGCTACCAATGGTGAACCGGGGCCAATGACTAGTAGTTAACAAGGCTGGGAATCAACCTATCTGACGCTTCAGGCGACGGCGTTCTCGTTCAGAAAGCCCTCCCCATATACCGAAACGCTCATCATGTTCCAGTGCGTACTCTAGGCATTCGTCCCGCACGGCACACGCTTGGCAGATGCGTTTAGCTTCACGTGTAGAGCCACCCTTTTCCGGAAAGAATGCTTCAGGGTCAGTTTGAGCACAGAGTGCCTGCTCTTGCCACTCCTGCTCCACAAAGCCAAACAACTCGTCCAATGTGAGGGCTGAGGTATCCACACTGCCCGTGGCGTCGCGGAGAGTTGCGTCGCTAGCGAAATCTTCCACGCTATGCTCCTCAGTTTCTCCGTTAATGAAATTCCATGCCGCGCTATCTAAACGGCGTGAAGATGAACAGTTGTGATTACACATTGCTTCCGATGCGATCGTCAACCCACTTCAATAGATGTGTGATTTTCAAGGTAATTCTGTTTCACTTCTTCACCAACAGTCACATCAGCCACATATTGCCGAAAGAGGGGGTGGTACACAGGGGTACTACATGTAGTGCCGATCAGGCTTAAATAACGTTATGCACCACCACTAGTACGCACAGGTAGATTTAAGCATCTGATGAGAACCGAATCCCATTATCCGGGATAACTACCCCCGACCACACCCGCATTCCTTTGCGTAATTCACACCGAGCACCGATATGAGCACCCTCACCTACAACACAGTCCGCGATGCGCGCATTGGCTCCAATATGCACCCCAGAGGCGATGATTGAATTCTCAATAACAGCGCCAGGTTCAATTGTGACGCCATCGAAAACCACGGTGGCATCGAGGCGACATCCGGCCCCAATTTCCGTGCCACGGCCAACCACCGTGCCGCCCAAAAGCAACACTCCATCCTTGACTCCCGCGGTTTCATCAACGAAGCTTTCACCGGTGCGCCCGACCAATAATGGCGAGTATGCAATGCCGCGAACAAGGTCCGAAGAGCCCCTCACAAAATCATTAGGTGTGCCCATGTCCCGCCAGTATGCATGGTCCACATGCCCATATACTCGGCGCCCCTCTTCTAGGAGCCGGGGGAATGTTTCACGCTCCACACTTACCGGCCTACCTGCAGGGATAGTGCTAATGAGCTCGCGGCGGAAAACATAGCATCCAGCGTTGATCTGATCAGTTGGCGGATCCTCAGTCTTTTCTAAGAAAGAGAGTACTCGACCCTCCCGATCCGTTGGCACACAACCAAATGCGCGGGGGTCTGGCACCCGAACTAGGTGCATCGTGAGATCCGCATTTTTTGTTACGTGAGTTTCCAGAATTGCTTGCAGATCTGTGCCACCCAATACATCTCCGTTAAACACCATGACAGTATCGTGACGCAATTTATCGAACACGTTTCTGATACCGCCGCCGGTGCCGAGCGCTTCCTCCTCCATGACGTATTCGATTTCCAGCCCTAGCTCAGTGCCATCTCCAAAATATTCCTCGAAAACCTCAGCTTTAAAGGACGTGCCCAAAACAACATGGGTGATTCCGGCCTCCTTAATGCGAGCCAAGAGATGTGAAAGAAAAGGCACGCCGGCTGTGGGAAGCATAGGTTTGGGGGTGGAGACTGTGAGTGGGCGCAGGCGGGTGCCTTTCCCACCGACGAGGATAACGGCGTCGGTATTACTCGCCACGTTCGTAATTTCGCTCATCGTTAGGAGTACACCTTTCAGGAATTAATTTGGTTACGGACTTTTGCGGCACTCACGGCCACTGCGGCACGGGCTTTCAGGCCTAGCCACATGGCGCCACGCAATGGGGCCTGCCACCATGCTGGGTGACGATCCGCCTGGAAGCGGTAGGCACTTTCATGATGCGCTGGCAGCATTATTTCAGGATGCTCCCCCGCCGCATGCCCTTTTGCATGAATAATCTGCGCATCGGGACAAAACACGTTTTGGTAGCCGGCTCGGGAGAACCGATCCCCCAAATCGACATCTTCCATATACATAAAGTACCGTTCGTCGAATCCTCCAATAGCATCGAAGGCTTCCCACCGCAGCAGCAAACACGAGCCGGAGAGCCAACCCGCGGTGCGCTCGTGAGTCATATCGGCATTATCGCGATATGACCTCGACCATGGATTGTCTTTCCAAATGCCACCAAGGAGGGCGTGCCCAATCCCGTTGCTCAACGTGGGTACGGCGCGCGCGGAAGGATATGGGGAGCCGTCGGCTTCACGGATATAGGGGCCCACTGCGGCGGCGTTGGGATGGCGCCGCGCACAGGCAATCATTGCATCGATGGCACCGGGGTCAAACACCACATCGGGATTGCTCACCACAAAGAATTCATTATCTATCTCCCCCGCTTTTCGACGCCCCGCCAACGCCCGTGCAGCAAAGTTCACCGCGCTTCCGTACCCAATGTTGCCGCCGGTTGGTAAAAATTCGACCCCGTCCCCTGCTGCGGCTTCGGGAACCCCATCGGTAGACCCGTTATCAGCCAACATCACATGCGTGGGCTGGACAGTGGCCAATGGCACCGAGTCTAAAAAATCTTTGAGATACTTCCCGGGCGAGTAAGTAACAGTAATGACGGCTATTGGAGTATTCACAGCCACTAGATTTTAGCCGCAGCAGCCCGCGCTACACCCGTTTGCCACGCTGGTAATGGCCGTAAACCTGCTGCAATCCACGAACTATGATCCAAAACAGACCAAGCTGGCCGCGGTGCTGGCCTGGGAAATTCCTCAGAACTACATGGCAAAACCCGATTCGGATCCGCACCTGCCTGTGCAAACACTTCTCGCGCAACTTCCCACCAAGAGGCCTGCCCAGGCCCCACCGCATGCAGCACTCCCCGCGGCCGCTGTTCCATTAATTCCCACAGTCCACGGGCCAAATCAATCGCATACGTTGGACTGCCCACCTGATCATTGACCACCCGAATTTCCCCAGGTTGCTTGGCCAAACGCAGCATCGTAGACACAAAACACCGATGCTCCGGCAACGTATTGCCGCTATATACCCATGCCATTCTCACTACCGCCGCATTCTCCGTCGTCTCCAATACTGCCCGCTCGCCGGCAAGCTTCGTCGCACCATAAACAGATGCCGGTGCGGTCGGGGCGTCGATACGCAACGGAGCTTGGAAATTCCCACCAAACACATAATCTGTGCTCAGTTGCACAACATAGGGTCCCCGTTGAGCTACATAACGTGGCGCACGACCATTAACCGCCATTGCAACGTCCGGATTCGCCTCTGCTTTATCCACATCCGTGTACGCCGCAGCATTGACAATAACGTCCACATCCAGCGCCGAATGTGTCGCAACCGCCACAGAATCCGTAATATCTAGATCATTCCGCGTAAGGTAGTGAACCTGAGCTTTTCGGGGCTGTGTGAGACGTAACGCGGCGGCAACTTGCCCGCCTCCACCTAACACCGCAACCCGCATGGCTTAGACTCCTTGAATTAGAAATACAAACAAGGACCATCGTAACTTTGGGAGTTTCTCAGTGACCGACCGGTACCGCAGCGTCCGCGATATCCAAGCAGCACCCGCCGCATCGGCAACTTTCCGGCAAGCGGGCCCCCGAGCCGTACGTATCGTCCTCGCATTCCTTTCTACATTGGTTCTAATTTTTTCGGGTCTGGGTTATTACTACGTGGGCGTGCTCGGTCAAACCGTGACCGGTACCGGTGACCTCGGCCTCGGCGACACAGAAGGCAGCCGCCCAGGTCAGGCGAAAGACGGCGCAACCGATATCCTCCTCGTCGGATCCGACTCCCGCTCCGACGCCCAAGGTAACTCCCTCACCCCCGAAGAAATCGCCATGCTCCGCGCCGGTGACGAACCCAACGACAACACCGACACCATCATGCTGATCCGCGTGCCCAACGACGGTACCTCGGCAACAGCAATCTCAATCCCGCGCGACACCTATATTCATGACGACGAATTCGGCAACATGAAAATCAACGGCGTCTACGGAAACCACAAGGCAAAACGCCTCGGCGAACTCATCGAAGATGGCATTGCAAACGAATCCTCCCGCGAAAACCAGGCCAAGGATGCTGGCCGCCGCGCACTCAGCGAGACCGTTGCCGAACTCACCGGCGTCACCGTCGACCACTACGCAGAGGTAGGTCTCCTCGGCTTCGTTTTGCTTACCGACGCCGTAGGTGGCGTCGACGTTTGCCTCAAAGAAGCAACCTTTGACGAATTCTCCGGCGCCGACTTCCCCGCCGGCAAACAAACATTGAACGGCCCCGACGCACTTTCCTTTGTTCGCCAACGCCACGGACTCCCCCGCGGCGACCTTGACCGCATCGTACGCCAGCAAGTCTTCATGGCCTCCCTGGTCAACAAAGTCCTTTCTTCCGGCACACTTTCCTCCCCCGGCAAACTCAACGAACTTTCCACCGCCGTGGGACGAAGCGTCACCATCGACGAAAACTGGGACATCACCCAGTTCGGCCTGCAACTACAAAACCTCGCCGGCGGCAACGTCCACTTCGAAACAATCCCCGTGACCAGCATCGACGGCGTTGGCGACTACGGCGAATCCGTAGTCACCGTCGACCCCAAACAAGTACACAAATTCTTCCAGCAATTGTTGAAACCCAAGGAGGAGCGTTCCGACATGGCAAACACTCCCCCTGCAACCGACACCGAAACATCCTCCTCCGAAACCCCGGAGCCATCCCAACCTGCACACACCGCAAACGTCTACGTCCTCAACGCCGGTGGCGTATCCGGCGAAGGCGCACGCGTAGGTTCCTACCTCACCGACCTCGGATACAACGTCCTCGAAGTCACCAACGCGCCAGAAGGCTTGTACAAAGACTCCCGCATCCAAGCCGCCAACGCCCACGACCCCGCCGCCCTGGAACTGGCGAAACTCCTCGGCGACATCCCAATCGGTGTCTCCCCCTCCCTCGAACCAGGCGAACTGGCCGTAGTAGTCCACACCGACTACAAAGGTCCGAGCAGCGACGAGGCACAAGACACCACCGACTCCCAAACAACCTCAGTGGGTCAACCCGGCACACCCGTAGACGAAGAAAGCACCTCCCCCAAGTTCAACGCCGGTGGCGACGGGCCGAGGTGTGTGAACTAGGCAGCTGAGGAGCTGGGTTTCAAGCCTTTTGCCTGGGGGTTGTCACAGATTCCATAAAATCTGCGTTTCTGATGGAATTTGTGACACAAAAGTACGTTGCGCACAACTGTTGACCTGCGATCTGTCACAGATTCCATTTTTTCGGCAAAATTTATGGAATTTGTGACAAAAAAGGCCGGTTTTCGTCGCAGATTCCATAAAATTCACGATTTTTATGGAAAGTGTGACAGATCCCTGGTGAACGCTTGTGTACGATCTAATTTCTTGTCACAAATTCCATTTTTTCGCCGGATTTTATGGAATCTGTGACAA
>JAUMZC010000088.1:3868-11083 GCA_030528295.1 Corynebacterium sp. | reverse complement strand
AAAACCCCACCGCCACATCAAAGGGCGGTGGGGTTTTGCTACCTGTAAGCGATTAGCTATTGCGGAAGTAACTCAGCAGGCGGAGAATCTCGGTGTACAGCCATACCAGGGTGACTGCCAGGCCTAGCGCCACGCCCCATGCCATGCGGGCTGGAGCGCCAGCGCGAACGAGTTGGTCTGCGGCATCAAAGTCTTGTAGGAAGCTGAATGCTGCGAGGCCGATGCAGACGAGGGAGAAGATAATGGCGAGTGGGCCACCGTTGGTCAGCGGGTTTGAGCCGGTGAAGAAGTACAGCGCCATGTTGCCCAGGGCGAGGATCATCACGCCAACGAGGGAGGCGGTCATGATGCGCTGGAATTTAGGCGTTACTTTCACAGCACCGGTCTTGTACACGTACAACATGCCCAAGAAAACACCGATCGTGCCGAGCACTGCCTGGCCAATCATTGCACCAGCATCGGCGGTCTTACCTACGAGGACACCAGAGAACAGCATCGAAATGCCACCTACGAAGAGACCTTCGAAGAGAGCATAAATGATCGTTACTGGTGCGGAACCATACTTCCGGCCGAAGGTGCTGATGAGGACTGTGATTAAGCCACCGATTGCACCCACAATGGTCAACAGCATTGCCAGACCTGGGCTCACCATACCGATGCCGAAGTTCAATACGGCCATTACAATGATGATTCCGAGGGTGATGCCGGTTTTGGCGATAACATCGTCAACCGTCATCGGCCGCTCTGAAGTGACAGCTCCCGCGGAAGGGTACTGGGAGTAGGGGTCCGCTGGGTAGCCCTGGAATTGGTTCTGGACGGCCCGTTGTTTAGTGCCCGCCAGGGAACTGAATACAGGGTTACTACTACGCACTTGAAGTCCCTGTTCCTTTCTTGGGTCATGGGGAAAATCCTTACAACCCAATCAACGCACGCATTGCGAAATTAGTTCCCAAACGCGTTAAATTCCTTTCTGGAACTCCCGCGGCGTCATCCCCTGAACGCACTTAAAAGCCCTGCTAAACGCGCTATGCGTGCCATATCCAACGGCGATTCCAACATCCTTCGGGCGCTGCCCATTTCGCAGGAGTTCGCGGGCGCGTTCCATCTTTTTCGCTAATACTTCTGAAGTGCCCAGGTTCCGTCCGGCGCGGTAATCTGCAACGATTCCAGCTAGCTCAGGCTGGTCCGCAAACATCATGTGGCGTGGAAGTGCGAACACCACCGAACCGGAAGCGACGTCGATACGTGTGCGACTATTCGCTGTAAGGGTTGCGGTGTCTCCGGCAGCCATAAAACGGCAGAAGTCTCCATCTACCAGGGTTGCTGCGCCTTGTTGCACCCACCAGACGATGTCGTAATCACCTGCAAAGACGGTATATGCTTCACAGCGCGGCGGCGTTCCCACTTCGCCCATGCCCACCGCACCAGCTGTAAATGCCGACGGCGGGTGGCCCGTGTGACGTCGAAACGCGCGCGTCAAACTACTCGTCGCCGAGAATCCAACGAGGTTCGCTGCTACGGCGACTGAGAAATCCATGCTGAGCAGTTCCGCCGCCGCAGCGACCCGAACACCTGCTCGCCATTCGCTAAATGAAAAACCTGTTCCAGAAATAAATTGCCGTTGGATCGTCCGCGAACTTACCCCAAGCCGCTCCGCAAACCCCTCAAGCGGCGTCTGATCGGCAGTGTTTTCGAAAAGAACTTCGGCCACTTGACGAGCCTCCGGCGCACTCGGCATTGGTGGTGGCGCGGCAGGAGCAGCACACAAACCTGCAAGCGATTCCGGAAGCTGATAGTGAGAATTCGACACTGCTAGCGAAAATTCCCTCAGCATCACCGGCTCCCATTCCGGACCGAAGAATACCTTGCGGGCGTTCAATGATCGCGCAGATTCCGCAGGCAGCGGCAGTACGACGCCCTGCTCATCGACGATCGTTGCAGCGCTCGCGTACAGCGCCTCCCCCGCGCGCAGATGAATGACCTCAGCCCCCGTCCGAATGTTCGCCGAGCCTTCTTGGCACCAGAACAGTGTTGGCTGTGGGAATGCAGACATAAGCAACCTCGAACATATTAGGTAAAGCTAACCTCAACGAGTATAGCGGATGGTAGGCACCCCCACGCAAGCCTCACTCGACCCGTTGCAATACCTGCTGTTCTTTACCTCGTATTTGTTGCCGCACCAACTCGCCCGTCGACGCCTCAAACTGCAAATTTGCACCCCAAAACTTGCGCCACTTTAGGATGACCATCTCAACATTGATAACACCGTCGCGGGCTGGCCCCTGCTTGGATAGTTCAAATGTTTTAAACGTCAACGCGCCGCGACCAACCGTGCCTATCGACGCCGCGTTCAGTTGCTGTTCCTCCGATAGCACAAAGGTTGCAGGATCCAACTGCAGCCATTGCATCCAGGTCACTCCCCGTAATGGGAACGTACGTACCACCTGCTCGTTTTTGAGGGTCCCGTTCAGCACAACATTGACGCCATCACGCACAGCACGCAGCGCCGTCCCCTCGCCTGGTATTTCACACTCCCATTCGCGCGTAACAAGGTTCGTGTCCGAGACCACACGTTCGGTCCGCAATACCTCATTGGTATCCGCATCAAGGTATGTCACCGTGCGCACTCCTTCGTTGGCGAAGTTTGAACGGTCGTATCGCAACACCACCTGCTGTGGAAATATTGCCTCCGTGGTATCAGTAAATTCCACTACCGACGGACCAGTTGGCGTATATTTTGCCAGCGTTGGTGGCTGCGGCGGAGGCGGTGTTTCATGCACCAACGTGCCATCACGGAAGACCAAATCAATGTCGGTTGTATTTTCGATTCGTTCAAGCGGATTCGAACGTAAGAGCACCGCGTCGGCAAGCTTGCCTTCGGCGATCACCCCGCGTTGGGAGATCCCCAATAGTTCAGCAGCATGACTAGTGGCCGCACACAACACGTCCTGCTCACTCATGCCCGCCTCGACCATATAGCGCAACTCATCATGCAAAGACGTTGCGGACATCGCACCCACAGTGCTGTCTGTACCAGCAACGATACGCACCCCGGATGCATATGCGCGCGTCAAATTTGCTCGCGCATGTTCCAGGTAAAGTTCCTGATCAGGCCCCGAAATCAGCGAGGTAATCAATAAAGTAGGCACCAGTCGCGCACCACTGGTGGCCCAAAGTTTCAGCATCCCCTCATTCGCGATAGCGTGTTCGAGCACTCCATGTTCGATGCTATCCACGCCTGCCCGCAAAAGCGTTTCGACGTCTCCCCCTTCATGCGTGTGCGCACTCACACGTAATCCCAGATCGTGCGCTTGTTCGAGGATTGCAATCATGCTTTCCTCAGAAAGTTGACGGAGCTGAATGCGATCAGCACCATACACGCCACCTTGGTAAACGATTTTGATATGGTCCACCCCGGCCTCGTGCAGTTCTCGCACGACCTGCCTAGCCTGCTCCGGGGATTCAACAAAACGTGCGATCTGCTTGCTGAGCCATGGATTCTCCTTCGCCACCGTCACCGCAGGATGTCCACCAGAGGCCGTGAGTGCCGGACCTGCGACCAGCATATGCGGCCCATGAAGCTGATCCTTTGCGGCCCACTTGCGCAATCGCAATGCCAGATGCAGTGGATCCGCCATACACCGAACAGAAGTCACCCCGACTTCTAATACTTCGCGCAGCGCACGCTTCAAGGCCGTGTGCGTGCGATACCAGGCGGAAAACCCACCTTGAGCGTGGAGATAATCCAGGTGGACATGGGCGTCGATAAGCCCCGGGATGAGTGTTTTCCCGTTCGCGTCGATCACATATGCGTCCGGTGCATTGATTGGTTCGTGACTCATGCGCGCAAAACGCCCCTCAGCAATGAGGACGTTCACATGGTCAAGCTCTCCCCCGTCGCCGGTAATCACATGGACATTCCGCAGCAGGTAGGTACCATGTTCCCGCGCGAGCTTGACCATCACATTCCACCTCGGATCATTGTTTGTTGCACCTACGTATGCAATTTCTCATATTACTTTCCTATGAAATACTCCGCAGCAAATGTTATAAGTACCCCAAAAAGAAAAACCTTAGCTCATGGCCACTGTGCACATAGCTAAGGTTGTTGTGATGTGCCCCCAGTCGGACTCGAACCGACACTGGGCGGATTTTAAGTCCGCTGCCTCTGCCAATTGGGCTATAGGGGCCATGGGCGAAACACCCTTGAGTAGTTTAGCGCATAGATGCCATTTGGTCCGAAAGCCCAGCAATCATGCCATCAAGGATGTCTTTTTCGGAGACCAAAAGCGAGGAAGCACCTGCTTGTTCCTCCATCATGGACAGCACACCTTGTACCACCACGCTACCCCCGCTAATGACATCAGCGCGTCCTGGATGAATCACCGGATTTGCAGCACGCTGTTCGGTAGTCTCCGCAACGAGCTGTTGGGTGAGAATCCGCAGGGCGTCGATACGCAATTCCGAACGGTGAATCGCATGCGGGTCGTAGCTTTCCAACCCCAGCGCCAAAGCCGCGAGCGTAGTAAACGTCCCCGCGCAACCAACAAACGTGCGTGCCTGCGCCACAGGCACAGTTTCACACACCTGGTCGATGGATTCTTTGACGTAATCCTGTGCGATCTCGAGTTCCGTCTGCGTGGGAGGATTTGAACGCATGACGCGTTCCGTGAGGCGAACGCACCCTAACTGCGCACTCGCAGCACCCAGAATCGTCCCATCGTGATCGCCCACAATAAACTCGGTAGAACCACCACCTAAATCAATGACGCAGAACGGCCCCTGCTCAGGGTGCAAGTCTGAAACCGCACCGCGAAAAGACAACGCAGCTTCTTCTTCACCGCTAATCACTTCCGCAGAGTACCCGGGTTTCAGACCGCCCAACACCTGTCCTGTCATGCGGAAAAACTCGTCCTTGTTTTCGGCGTCGCGCGTTGCGGAAGTTGCCACCATACGTAAATCCACAACCCCATACTCAGCCATCAGCACCGCGTACGTTTCCAATACTGTTCGCGTACGGGCAATCGCAGGCACCGAAAGCCTGCCCGTTGCATCCACTCCCTCACCGAGCCGAACGATTTCCATCGTGCGAACAAGCTCGGTGGCTTTTCCATCTTCAACTTCGCTGATCAATAATCGCAGCGAGTTGGTACCACAATCGATAGCCGCAAAACGAACCACTATTTCACCTCCGCGTTCGAAAAATCAAACGTCGATAAATCGATCCCTAGCTCGGCACATGTCGGCCAATCTTCAGGGATCGCAGAACCCCGTAACTTAGCGTGGTCAGCCGCCATCGCAACCGCTTCAGTTCCCAACCGGAAATGCTCAGGACCTTCCGCAAGTGCGTACGCAATCAACACATGCAGGCACTTAACGCGGTCAGGCATACCACCACCGGAAAAATCCGTGCCAAGGTCCTCAATGGCATTACGCTGCGCCAAGAAATATTCGTGGGCTCGCTGATAATCAGCACGCAATTCGGCGTCTTCTTCTAATCGACGCGTCATCCACTTCATCACATGCGCAACTTCCAACCGCGACGCCTCGGCAGTTAACCGCGGATCAGTCAGATAATAGAGCGTAGGAAACGGTGTTCCATCATCGAGCCTCGGGGCTGTTTTCACCACGCCAGGTGCCCCGTCTGGACACCGATACGAGATTTCCAAAACACCTCGCGGCCGCCGATCCAATTGTTCGGTAACAGCTTCGATATCACGAGGATCTAACTCAACGCTCACTGTATAACCCACTCTTTCATCACTAAAAAATAAAGAGTGTACTGCATACGAGCAAAAGCGCGAATCTGAAGCGCTATGGTGCTGGAGGTTCAGGAGGTGGCTGCGTGGGAGATATCGGCAAATTCCCAGTAGGGCCTACTGGTTTGTCTTCTTCCGGCAACCCAATTCGAATATCTGAATCAGACGTTGCAATTGATTCCCAAAGGATTTCATACCACGAGTGCTCTGCCGCTTTTTCAGATGCCGCCTGACCAGTGGAAGATTCAGCTTCGAGTTCTGGAGAAAGGATTCGAAAAGCAGTCTCGCCCGGCTCAACAACACCCAAGCGGACACGTGCTTGTTCCTTAATAAACGCCTCAGACTCGTACTTTTCCAGCTCTTTCAGCAACGCCTGTTGCTCCGCCTGTTTCTCCGCAATACTGGCATTGACCCGCGCAATATCACTTCGTTGTTGAAAATAGTTTCGCAACGGCATGCCGATCATGACAAGCACAACAATGGAAACGGCAACCAGCACGCCAATTTCCACAGCGCCAAAACGCATCCGTTGTTGCTGCTGCGCAGACCGCTCTGGACGCCGCGATTGTTCGGAGCGCCCCGGCCGCGTCTGGTGCCCATGCGGCGAAGTCCGAGTTGACCTCGTCGGCTCCGTACTACGACCAGAGTTTCGAGCAGACCGATATCCCGCAGCATCTCTACTGCGGCGATACGTAACCGGCTGAACCCTGCGTGCTGTGCGTTCCATAGAACTCCCATCCTAGCGTTGTGCGCTATGAAACCAGGGATGCCACGACGGTCTGCCGCTATAAAAACTTCGGTGTCACACCCGCAATAAAACAGCACCCCAGTACTAAGACCGAGGTGCTGTCATATCAAAAACGTTTAGCCTTGAAAACGTGGGAATGCGTCACGGCCAGCGTATACCGCGGCGTCGCCAAGAATTTGTTCGATGCGCAGCAGCTGGTTGTACTTTGCTACGCGCTCGGAGCGGGCAGGAGCGCCGGTCTTAATCTGACCACAGTTCAGTGCAACTGCCAGGTCAGCGATCGTGGTGTCTTCGGTTTCGCCGGAGCGGTGAGACATCATGCAACGGTAGCCATTGCGGTGAGCCAACTCTACGGCATCGAAGGTTTCAGTCAGAGTACCAATCTGGTTGACCTTCACCAGCAGCGCGTTCGCAGCCTTCTTTGCAATGCCTTCCTTCAGGCGAGCAGGGTTGGTCACAAAGAAGTCGTCACCAACAATCTGCACCTTGTCACCGATTGCTGCAGTCAGAGCAGTGTAGCCTTCCCAGTCATCTTCCTGCAACGGATCCTCGATGGACACGATCGGGTACTCAGCAATGAGCTTCTTGTACACTTCGATCATTTCTTCGGCGGTATGTTCGCCACCTTCGAAGTGGTACTTGCCGTCCTTGTAGAACTCGGAAGAAGCAACATCCAAAGCCAGAGCAATATCGGCGCCGAGCTTGAAG
>JAUMZC010000088.1:0-3858 GCA_030528295.1 Corynebacterium sp. | reverse complement strand
CCAGCCTTCTCAATGGCTTCCACAATCAGGTCGAGAGCAGCCTTTGTAGATTCAACTGAAGGTGCGAAACCACCTTCATCACCAAGGCCGGTAGAAAGACCCTTCGACTTAATGACGGCCTTCAGGGAGTGATACACCTCAGCACCCATGCGGAGCGCCTCAGCAAAAGTTTCAGCGCCGATCGGGGCGATCATAAACTCTTGCACATCAACACCGGAATCGGCGTGAGCGCCACCGTTCACAATGTTCATCATTGGCACTGGCAGCAGATGCGCGTTCGGGCCACCAACATAACGGAAGAGCTCCAGGCCAGCGGAATCAGCGGCAGCCTTCGCCACAGCCATTGACACACCCAAAATGGCATTTGCACCAAGGCGGGACTTGTTTTCAGTACCGTCAAGCTTGATCATGGTCTGATCAATAAGGCGCTGGTCATCAGCTTCGATGCCAACCAACGCGTCGACAATCTCTTCGTTCACATTTTCTACAGCCTTCAGCACGCCTTTGCCGAGGTAGCGATCATCACCATCACGCAGCTCATGAGCCTCGTGCACACCGGTTGATGCGCCGGACGGAACGCCTGCAACACCATGACCGCCATCATCGAGGATGACCTCACATTCGACGGTGGGGTTGCCGCGAGAATCCATAATTTCGCGAGCGAATACGTGCATGATTTCAGCCACAATGGCCTCCTATGCCTATTGACGATTGATGTGAATTTGTTCGTGCGGGTCAACGCACTCGCCTCTCAATTGTGGCACGAAATTATGTTTTGCGGCAGGGCAACCCGAAAAACTACTGCTATACGGGTGGTTGTCGCAGCGCATACGCCCCAGCAGCATCGCGAACATTGATTAAATATTCTTCCGAAAAATTGTACGAACGGATCGCTTCCGCCCAACCTTCCGGAGTGCCCAGGTCCCGACCATTCGCACACAGCAGGTTCGCCGCCCCTAAGGCTGCATCATCAATTTGCTGCGGGTTCGGAGTACCATCGCCATCCGCGTCCCGGCCATAACGACCCCACGATTCCGGGATAAATTGCATCGGCCCCACGGCCCGATCGAATTCCGAATCACCATCCAATGCACCCTGATCGGTATCGCCAACCTCCGCAAACCCAGGCGAACCATCCAACGGCACACCAATAATAGAAGGCACAGCAACCCCCTGCGCATCCAGGTGACTACCACCGAACAACTGTCCGGAATAAGTGCCGTGACGAGTTTCCACAAAACCAATACCGGCCAATGTGTTCCAATGCAGATTGCACTGTGGCCAGCTTTCTGCCGCAATCAGTTCGGCGTTGCCATACGCCTGCAAGGCAGCGGCAGAAATACCAGTATCCGCAGCAAGTGGCTCCGCCCAATACGCAAGCTTTTCGGAGGTCCGCCCCGGGCCATGCACATCAATGACCGGAACAGTTTCCCCTGCAGCAGGCGGGACGTCGGCAGGCACGGGCCGCAATTGCCGAATCGGCGCTTTACCATCCAAAAATGTGAGCGACCATCCCACAAGTGAGATCACCATAATTACTGCAAGAAGGACAGCACACCCCCAACCAAACACACGATTCACTGAATCTTGCCTGCTTCCCACGCCGACTCCTGAACATCCACCGGAACAACCCCTGTTGAGCCATCAAAAAGATACGGCGCACGGGCACGCATTTTATTCACAAACGCCGCGGCACAGTCAAAAAAATCAAAATCTTGTGCTAGTTCGGCGTGGAATAAGACCTGCAGCAACACATCCGCCAATTCCTGCTTGAGCTCCTCTGCGTCCCCAGCGTGCACGGCGTCGATAAATTCCGCCACCTCTTCCTGCAAGTACGGCAACAACGAAACGTGCGTTTGAGACCGCTCCCACTCGCCGCGCGCGACCGCCTCCCGCATCACCGCCACGGCGTCATCAACGCTTGTCGACGCCCCCGCCCGCAACACCTGCTCACCGTCCGCAATGCGCGCCGCAACGTCAGCATCCGCGAGATTCGTGGTGACCAATAACTCCGCCGAATCCCCAACAGTTAACCCCAAATCATTCCACGCCTGCCACACCCGTTGTGGCAGTTCCTGAGTACCAGCAAATCTGCCATTGAACTGGGCTAATACATCGATGGGGAACACCGTAGGATGCTTCGGATCCAACAGGAAAATTGGCATGCGGCGATTCTACATGGATTCGCACTTGGGAAATTAGTTGGTGAGCACCTAGGGTTACTCATTGTGACTACTACAACAGCCGATCACAAAGTACGCGTCTGGACACTCGTGTCCCTCATTATCGGCTCCACCATCGGAACCGGTATTTTCGCGCTCCCCCAAAACGCAGGCTCCGTCGCAGGCCCCGGCGCCATGCTTATCGGCTGGTGTATCGCCGGCGTAGGAATGCTCTCCATCGCCTTTGTATTCCAAATCCTGGCCGTTCGAAAACCCAACCTGGACTCCGGCGTGTACTCCTACGTTCGCGCCGGGCTTGGCGACTTCGTCGGCTTCGCCTCCGCCTGGGGCTACTGGCTCGGCAGCGTCATCGCCCAAGTCGGCTACGCCACCCTGTTCTTCTCGACACTCGGCCACTACGTCCCCATCTTCTCGGCGGAAAACCGCTGGACCTCCGCGATCGCGGTATCCGTACTCACTTGGCTTATCTTCGCCGGACTCACCCGCGGCATCCGCGAAGCCGCCATGATGAACATTGTGACCACCGTGGCAAAACTCCTGCCCATCGTGGTGTTTATTGTTCTGGTGGCATTCCTCGGCTTTAGCTGGGACCGCTTCACCTTCAACCTGTGGGCGGAAGGCAGCGACGTCGGCAGCGTGATGGACCAGGTCAAGGGCATGATGTTGTTCACTGTGTGGGCGTTTATCGGCGTTGAAGGCGCCAGCGTCTACTCCAAACAAGCACGCACGCGTCGCGACGTCGGGCGCGCCACCGTGATCGGCTTCGCTATGGTGCTGGCATTGCTCGTCACCGTAGCCACACTTTCCTACGGTGTACTCACCCAAGAAGAACTCGCCGCCCTGCCCGACAACTCCATGGCAAGCGTGTTGGAGGCTGTTGTTGGCCCCTGGGGAGGCGCCCTCATCTCCTTCGGGCTCTGCCTCTCCGTGCTTGGCGCATACGTTTCCTGGCAGATGCTCTGCGCCGAGCCCATCGCGCTCATGGCTTACGACGGCCTGCTCCCCCGCAAACTCGGCAAAGTAAACGCCAATGGTGCCCCCGTGTTCGCCCAGCTGGTTTCCACAATCGTGATCCAAATATCCGTGATCATCTTCTTTGTGAACGAAACCACCTACGTCTCCATGGTGCAGCTCGCAACCATGATGTACATGCTTCCCTACATCTTCTCCGCCTTCTACCTGGTACTTCTGACCACCCGCGGACGCGGCGTCACCCACCCACACGCCGGAACCCACTTCGACGACTCCGGCCCCGACATCCCTGCCGCCGACAACCGTCGACACCTCCTCGTCGGAGCGATCGCCACCATCTACTCCCTCTGGCTTTTCTACGCTGCCGACCCAACCTACCTCCTTTTCGGCGCCCTCCTCGTGGTCCCCGGATTCATTCCCTATGTTTGGACACGTGTGCGCGCTGGCGAAAAAATCTTCAACAGCTTCGAATGGGTCGTAGTTGCGCTCGTAGTCATTGGCGCCGGATTCGCTGTCTACGGATTGAGCACCGGGACATTGAGTTTGTAGGAAGTTTGCGGGAAGCTTGCGGTCCGGGGTTGCTGGCCGCAGCGATGCCGATAGGGACGATGGTCCTACTGCCAACAATGCAAATATTCGAAGTTTTTGAAGGTTATTTAGGGGTTTGTGTGGGTTAGTAATTTGTTGGGGGGTATTGGGTTGA
>JAUMZC010000087.1:1708-11203 GCA_030528295.1 Corynebacterium sp. | reverse complement strand
CAACAAACGATGAAGACATCCTTGATCCCACGGTTGGACACCTCACGCACATACTGAGGCCCAAAAGGAAGCTCCCTCTTCTCTGGCGATCCATAACCCCAGGATATGCTTGGTGCCTTCCATATCCACACCAACTGCAATGTAGACAGCTTTATTCATGACACGGCCACCGTCGCGAACTTTGATCCGCAATGCGTCAAGGAATATCACGGGATAAAACTCTTCAAGCTCACGCTGCTGCCACTGCATGACTTCATCAAGCACGGCATCAGTGATCGCCGAAATAGTGTCAGGAGAGATATCCACCCGCAAGCTCGAAAGTGAGATGATGCTGAATGTCACGCACAGTCATTCCACCGGCGTACAAACTCACAATCATGTCATCAAAGTCCGTGAGACGCCGGCTTCCTTTCGGCACCATTTGTGGCGCATACAAGCCATCCCGATCCCGAGGAATTTGAATTTCCAGCGAGCCGTAATTCGACTCCACTTTCTTCGTATAAGACCCACCTGCGATGATTATCAGTACCGACGGCAGCTTTACCATCACGGCTCAGTTTGCTCATATCCCAAATGAACATCCATTTCAGCTTGCAACCCGCGATTAATTGATGCCTGCAATAACCCACACACTCAAATCATTAGCGTCATGGGTCGAAGTCGCCAATTCATCAATTAAAGACGCCAGTTGAAGGATTTGCAAGCAGCCGTTCTTCGATTGCTTTAATCCGTGCCAGGTCACACACGTCATGCTTAGCCATAGAACTCATTCTGATTCAACTTTCTGTGCAAGGTAGGTTATCCCTCGCACACAAACCATCAGACACTGCCCCCCCAACGTGCTCTGTGGTTTGGCCACCCAGCAGCCCAACGCTGACAGAGGCACACCATACTCGGCGGCCACCGTCGCCCTGGAACTACCAAGCACAACAACCGCGTCAAAGCATTACTGACGGAATTAATCGGAGTAAGCAGCAGGCATGACCCCTATCCTTTTCAAAATGTGGGTCTTACCGCCACAAGAATCATGACACTTCACGCCAACTGCCTCGACTGCTAGGAAACTCCTACGACAATGCCCTCGCAAAAAGCGTCAACTGTTTCTACAAATACGAGTTGACCACTAGCAGGCGATGGACCGACGTTATGGAACTCGAAGTGACCACCTTCAACTGGGTAACCTGGTGGAACGAATACAATCTCCACCAAGCACTTAACTACCGCACGCCATGCGCAGTCGAGCTAGCATTTGCTCCACCAACTGGAAAACACGGATAAAACGTTCAAGGGCACAAGCCTAGGAAGCAAACCCAAAGCACCTCAATTCTCGATCACACCTCCAGCAAATACTCCCGCATATAGGGCAAGGTAAACGCGAGGTGCCCGTACCTGGGCGAAACAATGAGTTCACGGGCCAGCAAATTTGCGCGCCTAACCGACAACGCATTCGGTTTCACGCCGAGGGCTTTGGCCAGCGCGCCGGTGGATACCGGCTGATCGCCATCCATCAGCGTCGCCATGGCTTTCAGCATGTTCATTTCGCTGTCGGGCACGCTGGCAACGGCCGGCCTGTGCACCTGGGTGCCCATGCGTTTCACAATCTGCGGCCTGGCCTCGCGCACGTCGCCAAGGGTAATTTCGTCGCGTTCCTCCAGCGAGGCATAGGTCCAAATAATGGACCCCACCAGCTGAATCAGATACGGATACCCTTGGGAAAGCTCGGCGGCGGCGGTCGCGGCGTCGTCAGTCAGTGTTTTGCCGCCTTCGCGGACGGTGTGGACGATGGCTTGACGGGCCTCGTCAAGGGTTACGGGCACCAGTTCGATTCGCTCGGCGCGGCGGAGAAAGGTTGTGCCGTCGTGCTGCAGGAGTTGATGGATGCCCAGCGGCAAGCCTGCGGCCACGAATGCAATATCGAATTCGTCGCGGATAAGGTCCTGCACGGCGGTGGCAAGTTGGTGCATAAGCTCGGGCTCGGCGCTCTGCACCTCGTCGACGGTCACCAGCACTCCGGTTTCGTATCTGCGTACGAATCCCGCGAGGTCCCGCAGCCGGGAAATCAGCGTAGGCACCGGCTGCTCCGCCGCCGTTACCGAGGTAGAAATCGAGCCGATACCGGCTATCGACGCCCCCGTAAAACTATGTTTACTGCTGCTTTCGCCGAGATTCTTCATCATTTCGGGGATGGTGGATTGCACGAGGCGGTCCACAAGCTGTGCATCGGGGTAGGCGCGGGCGACCACCCAACCGGCCTGGGTGGCCACGTCTTCCACCTCGTTGAGGAACACAGTTTTGCCTATGCCGCGAGCGCCGGATACCAGCATGGCGCGATATGGGCTGCCGACCCCCTCGGCGAGACCGAGGCGGAAATCCTGCAGCGAATCCTCGCGCCCAGCCAAATATAGTGGCGAAACCCCGAAGCTTGGTCGGAAGGGATTGCGCTTATACATGCTCACTCCTCTCGGTGAAGTAGATGCTATAGAACTCCACCCGGAGCTTAGAACTTATAGATCTCTCTGAATTAGGCGAAACTCTGCGATTGTGGCCAACGATTCAAGCGCGGACGCTTCATCCATAATAGACATCGCAAACCCGTTCTGAATGAGGACATAGTCCCCCACCGCGGCTTCGGGCAGATATGCCAAGCAGCAGGTGCGTTCCTGGCCGGCAAAATCCAGCACCGCGGTGGGCAGCGGTCCGGACACAATTTCGGTAATTTTCGCGGGGATTCCTAGGCACATGGCACGGTCCTTACGTTCATTTGTCCTTCCGGGGCCGAGGTGCACGGCAGGCACGGATCCGCCGCGCGGATGGCCGACTCCGCATCAAGCTCGGCGAGCATATCCGCCAACCAGGGCTCGTTTTGCGCGGTCGGTGTAAGGATCTGGCATTCGGTAAGCACCCCGTCTACCGCGGTATATACGTGGGCGAGGATGCCGCGCGGGCCGTCGATAAGCCCAACACCGGTGCCGTCGCGCAAAGCGCCGGGAGTTGTCCACGGGCCGGCGTAATCCGCGCGCAGCAGGCGGCGAATTGCGGCCAGCGCGTGGTTGAGCTGCACAACTTGCGCCGCCAGCGGATGCATGGAGCCGAACTGGGCGAGCGGACCGACCCGATACGGCTTGCCCTGGTACAGCGGACGCGGGGCGGGCTGGCCCGCGTGGGTTTCCGTAATCAGTTGCGGCCACCGCGCCACCGGCTGCCCCGTGGATAGCTCCCCGCCGAGCGGATCGAACTTGCCTTCGGTTTCCAAGCGTATCGACGCCCCGCCATAGCCATCCACCCACGTCAGCTCCGGCACCTCCAAGTCTTGGGGAACCTCCAGCGCACGAATATCCGGAACGCGAGCCGAAGCATCCCGAACACCGCCGGGAATGGCGACATCGGGAAAGTGCCCGGGGCAACCGGCCGCGGCCAATACTGCCTTGCCAAAGCGCTTAAGCTCTATGGCGCGCTCCGGATCGCGGCCAATCAGCTTGGGCGCCACGGCGTCTAGCACGGAGCCGTAATGCAGCAGGCGGCGCAGATTCTGGGCCGCCGGCGGAGGCGGGGCGTCGAAAAGCTGGTCGAGGGCGCGCACGCCCGCGAGATGGTGCGTCACCGGGCAAATACCGCACAAACGTTTCACAATGTCGGGCACGTCCACAACGCTTCGGCCGACCAGCATTCCGTCCAGGCGGGGCAATGCGGAAAGATCGAACCGGGGGCCGTCCGCGGTGATTACCACGCGCGCCTCAAACGGGTCCAGGAAATGATCGAGCCGCAAGGTTGTACTCATGGCTAACACCTTTCCATAATGTTTCATAATTAGGGGATGCATGAACTTGGTTTGCTTACCGGCGTTGCCGCGGCCGCCAAACAAGCCGCTGGTCAGCGCCCTATTCTGCGCGTCGCCCTGCGCGTTGGGGCGCGCTCCGGGGTTGTGGAGGATGCACTCTACGCCGCCTGGGAAATCGTCGGTGAAGGCGAACTAACAGTCGAACTCGTGCCTGCCACGGTGTTCTGCCCCAGCTGCGCCGGGGAACAAGAAATAGATGAATACTTCGCACTCACCTGCCCCGTATGTGGCACCCCTACCGCAGACCTGCGCCACGGGCGGGAATTTGAAATCAAATACGTGGACCTTGCCAACGAAACATAAGTTCGCGCACCGCGGCGACAGCCTGGGGCAACGCCCGCTCGGCGGCGTCGCTCAAACCCACGTGCAACTCCGCGGATTCGGGCACAATGCCCACCACCGCTATCCTGCGCGGTTCATGCCCAAGCAGCTTCGCCGTAGCAAGCAGATCAAGCAAACCCACCTGATGGGGCGAAAGCTTTGCGTTGAGCAACCGCGGCACCTGGTCGCCTTCCAGCACCACCACGGTGCCCGGCTTCGCACCAGCGGCGGCCACCGCGTCGAGCACAATCAGGTCTTCGGCCTGTTGGATTACCGGTAGCAGCTCAATGCCGCTGGTTCCGCCGTCGATAAATTCGATCGTGTCTTCGAGGTCGGCGCCGCGCTGGTCGGGGAGGTGGCTGGGCACCCAATCAAAATCATCAACGGTCGCCGAATCCGCGGCGCGCAAGCGGCGCATAATGGCAAGGCCAATACCATCATCACCCATGATCGGGTTACCAATGCCCAGGACAATCATCCGATCTCCGGGGCATCCACTGGACGCGCGCCGCGACGCAGCCACACGCCACCATTAAACATGGAGGACACACCACCATGGCGCTCCAAAGCATCCGCGCGGATGGCCAAATACACGTGCACCCACACAAACGCCCACAATATAAACATAATGAGCGCGTGAATCTGGCGCACAATCGGCGTGCCAACCCAATGCACCGGATACGATAAAATTATCCAAAATAAATTATCTTGATGGTACAGCCCATACAGCGACAAACCGGTGAGCATCTGCAATAAACACATCACGTAAATGCCGGTATACGCCAATTGCTGGAGCGGATTATGCGCCAAATACAGCGGTCCGTGTTTGCGCAGAAACATGTAGTACTGCATAGTCCCCCACAGGTTTTTCACGTCCTCTTTGGAATTCAGCGGCCACAGGGAACGCCACCGCAATTGTTTATCCTTTGCGGTAAAACTCAACACCAGGCGGGAGAAACCCAACCCCAGCCACAGAAACGCGGACACGTAATGGATCAGGCGAATCCACCCCATAAGATACCCAACATCAGGCCCGGTTTCCGCCGCCGGGCCAAAAAATGGGCGCATAATGTAGTACCCGGAGGTGCTCATCAGCACAATCAGCACCATGTTCGCCCAGTGCTGGAACCGCAAGGTAGCGGACCAAATATTCACGCGCACCCATTCGTTCGGGTTTGCGGCCACATTGGACGCCAATTCCTGCGGGTTTTCCAGCGATAACGCCACAAACCCTTCCACGTGATAGGGCCCGACGGTGCCATCGGGGGCAACCTCGGCGCTGGCCACCGCGAGGCAACGCCGCCCGGCTTTGCCCTGGATTTCGGCGTTTCGCACCATCAGGGCGCGTTCCTCGCGAGTCATTTTCGACTGTTCCATCACCGCCTGCAGATCACCGCGCATCACCATCACGTGACCCACCTGCGGCAAATCCACCTGCGCCAATGAGTATTTACGCTGCGGGCTCGCCGGGCTGAAATCGCTGGTAAAGGTAGGTTTAATGTCCGGCCGATTGACCTTTAAGGAAGCATCTAAAGCCATGTCCACGGGATCCTGGGAGCCTTCCGGCGACACCGCCGCCATGGCCAAAAGGCGCCCCGGGCTAAGCTTGCGCACCGGGTAGCTCGTGGCCACGCGGATTACCTTGGTGCTCATGGCGTAATCACCTGCACTTGCACATCACCGTTTTCATCCATGATATGCACGGCGCAGGACATGCACGGGTCAAAGGAGTGGATGGTGCGCAGCGCCTCCAATGGCTGCTCCGGATCCACCAGCGGGTGCTTGCCATCTCCGGCGAGCGCTTCCTCATAGGGCCCCATATTGCCCTGCGGGTCGCGGCCACCTGCCAACCAAGTAGTGGGCACCACCGCTTGATAGTTGGTGACCTTGCCCTTTTCAATGGTCACCCAGTGGCTCAAACACCCGCGCGCCACTTCCTGCAGCGCAAACCCCTCGGTTTTCTTCGGCCAAGTAGAGGGCTCCCATTTGGTGGGGTCGAACACGCTGTAATCGCCGCGCAACAGGCCTTCTTTGAACTTTGGCAACAGCTCTTCGGAAAGGTGGTGCGCGTTCGTCATGGCCTCGACCGCACGTGCGAATGTGCGGCCGCCTGTGGAGTTCAGCTGCTCCACCTTAATACCCAGCTTTTCGATCGCTTCATCGACAAGTTGCTTGGTCAATTTCTCGCCCTGAATATAGGCGGAAAGCACGCGAGCGATCGGGCCGACCTGGGTGGGGCGGCCGTCGTAACGCGGGGCCTTGGACCACGTATATTTGTCGTCTTCGGCGAGCCACGTATACGGCGGCTTCGGGCCCGTGTATTTGACGGTGGTCTCGCCGACCGAGGGGTGCACACCCGCGGAATCGCCGTCGTTGTAGGTGTACCACGCCGAGGAGATGTACTCGCGGATTTTGGATACCTCCAGCGGATGCACCTTGGTGTAGTCGCCGTCCAAAATAACGGCCGGCTTTACCTCCGAGTTTGTGTTCGAAACGGGCCGCTTATCGACGTCCCCCGCAAACCGCGTACCAGACATACCCACCGCAAGGAAATTCGGAGACGAGGCGCCGATATCAAAATAATCCTTATACACGGACATAATCGCCACGGCGTCCGGATAATAGCAATGCTGCACAAAATCGACTATTTCCTCGACCCAGGAACCAATCTGATCCAGCTGCACCTGATTCACGGTTTCGGACTTATCCGGATCGATCGAACACGCCATGCCTCCGACCAGGAAATTCGGGTGCGGGTTCTTACCACCGAAGACCGTGTTCACCCGAATAATCGAACGCTGGAACTCCAACGCATCCAAATAGTGCGAAACAGCCATGAGGTTGGCCTCCGGGGGAAGCCGATAATCAGGGTGATCCCAATAGCCGCCGGTGAAAATAGACAACTGCCCGGATTTCAGCACGCCTTCCAAGGTTTCCTTGACGCGGGCAAACTTTTCCTCCGAATTGCCCACCCATTTCGAACCAATCGACTGCGCAAATTCCACAGCTTTCTTCGGATCCGCCTTCGCCGCGGAGACCACGTTCACCCAGTCCAGGGCGTGCAGGTGATAGAAGTGCACCACATGGTCGTGGATTTCCTGGCTGGCCATCACGAGGTCCCGAATCAGCTGGGCCTGCGGCGGCGGGTTGGAGCCAATCGCATCCTCGACCGCAGTAATCGACGCTACCGAGTGCGTACCCGTACACACACCGCAAATACGACCCACGAACGCCCACACGTCCCGCGGGTCTCGATCTTTCACAATCGTTTCGATGCCACGGAATTGTGTTGTTTCGCTCCAAGCTTTCACGATCTTGGAGCCTTCCCGCTCCAATTCGATCCGCAAATGCCCTTCGATACGGGTCAACGGGTCAATAACAACGCGTTCAGCCATTATTGATCATTATCCTTTCCAGGCATCGTTGGCATGGGCAGTGGCACCGGCTCACCAAACGCCGCCAATAATTCTTCATCCTCACGGTGCCGCGACTTCCGCACCGCAGTAATACCAGCATGCACGGCCGCACCAGCAGCGGCGGCACCGATCATGCCCCAACCAAGCTTTTCGACGCTCGCTTCAATTCCGACCCCAACCACGTCCGGCAATACCGAATAGAACGGCGTGAATTTATCAAAGAAGTCTTTCTCCGTGCAGCCAATACATGGGTGCCCCGCACCAATCGGCCAACCAGACTTCAAGTTCCACTGGATAATCGGGCACGGGCTAAACGTGGATGGTCCTTTACAACCAACCTCATACAGGCACCAACCATTACGGGCACCGGCATCATCGAAGGAACGAACGAACTGCCCGGCATCGAAGTGTGCACGACGTGGGCAGGAATCGTGGATGCGCTGATCGTATGCAAACAGCGGACGCCCCTCAGCATCAACCTTCGGGGCCGTCCCATGGGTGAGCACATAAGTAATGGTCGCGGTAATGACCTCACCGATCGGCGGGCAACCGGAGACATTAATCACCGGCTTGTCCTTAATAATCTCGTCCACACCAACCGCACCAGTCGGGTTCGGACGCGCGGCCTGCACCGACCCATAGACGGCGCACGCACCCACAGCCAAAATGACGGTGGCGTTCTTCGCGGCGTCGATAAGCACCTGCTCAGCGGTTTTGCCGCCGATCATGCAATACACGCCGTTTTCCTCGACCGGCACCGAACCATTGACCACGAGAATATGTGGCTGCTCATTAAGATCATGCAGCGCCTTCTCCGCCGCCTCCCCCGACGCCGCCATCACCAGCTCGTTGTAATTCATACTGAGCATGCCCAAAATAAGGTCCTCAACGGTGGTCCCACCCGAACGTAAGACCGATTCCATACAGCCCGTGCACTCCTGCAACTGCAGCCATGCCACATTCGGCTTTGCGACGGCCCCGAGCTTATCTGCAATCTCCTGCGCTTGAGGTTCTAATTCCGCGGCGTGGGCTTGTGGGACCTCAGGCACACCATACGCGAATAATGCAGCAAGCCCGCCACAGAGCTTCATAAAATCGCGGCGCGAAACCCCCCGCCGCTCAAGGTTTTCACGCAAGGAAGAACCCTGCCAACTCGTGCCGAAATCCATTGAGATCCATCCTTTTTATTCGGTACATGCGTATGTTTGCAGATTATCGCCCCTAGAACAGATCAGCCACCCAGTATTGTCGGCTGACGCTCGGGAAAAATCCGCTAGGCCCGGCCACGAACTGCGGGAATCACCACTACATCCCCGCAGGTCAGGGAACCCTTAGTTAGTGCAATGCAAGAAATCTCACAGGGAAAACTTACCCCCATAGCACCCCTTTGCACAGAAAATCAAAGCAGCAGCTGCGCCAATGCACTACCAACCACACATGAGGTCACCACCCCAATCAAACCCGGAATGATGAACGAGTGATTGATAATAAACCGACCAATGCGGGTAGTGCCCGTGCGGTCGAAACCAATGCACGCCAAATCCGAAGGGTAGGTCGGCAGAATAAAGTAACCGTAGGCCGCCCCATAGAAACCGACAAGCACCTCAGGCGCAACACCCAATTGCAGACCAATAGGAGCAATTGCCACCAGTGCCGCCGCCTGGGAGTTCACCAGTTTAGACACCACAAACAGCACGATCGCATATGCCCACGGAGCCTGCTCGATAACCCCGCCGAGGCTACTCTCCAACGCTAAAACGTGTGTTTGAAAGAAGGTGTCTGCCATCCAGGCCACACCAAACACAGAAAACACTGCCGTCATACCGGCGTTAAACACCGTTGTGGAAGCGATTTTACTATTATCAGCAGCACAAAACACCAGGATCACAGCGCCTGCCGCGAGCATAACCATTTGGATCA
>JAUMZC010000087.1:0-1694 GCA_030528295.1 Corynebacterium sp. | reverse complement strand
CCAGGTTCATGGACAGTGGCTTCAACTCGCCGTTCTCCCCAGCGAATTCCGGGCGGAGAAACTCAAACGCGCCAAGAATCACCACCAATAAAATTGCGGTAAAGAACACGATGACCGCCCGATACGCAGTCGCGGGAAATACCTTGCCCAGCAGCGTTTCACTGTCTCCATAGATGGTTTCTTTAAATTCGGGATCTTTGAGTTTTTCTTGGAATTGTTCGTCTTTATCCAGGTCTTTTCCGCGGCGCATTGACCACAGGGCAGCAAGCAACACTCCGCAAAGGGACGCAGGCATTGCCACACTAAGAATCTGCGGAATGGAAAACGCTTTACCAGTAATCCCGGCGTTTTCCGCAAGAATAGAAACCAGTGACACGGTGGCAACCGAAACCGGTGAAGCCGTAATACCCATTTGTGATGCCGTAGATGCCACCGCCATAGGCCGTTCTGGCCGGATATGTTTTTTCACCGCAATATCTTCAATGATGGGAAACATTGTGTACACAACATGGCCAGTGCCACAAAGAACGGTTAACGTCCAGGTGGTAAGTGGAGCCATAATGGTGATCATCTCTGGTTTTTTCCGCAAAAGTTTTTCCGCGAATTGCATCATCACATCCAAACCTTGGGATTGCTGAAGCGCAGATGCACAACCAATCACCGCGATAATGGTGAGCATCACGGACATAGGCGGTTCGCCAGGTTTCAGCCCAAAAATAAACACCATGACGATCAGGCCAACCCCCGATATAAGACCTAATCCAATGCCCCCATAATGCGTTCCGCGAAGTAAACAGAACAAAATCACCGCTACTTGCAAAATAATTGCAAGCGTCGATGTTGGTTCCAAAATTGAAGCCAGCATAACGCCAACCTTCCCCTAGAAAATAAGAAATCAGCGTTATGCGTTATATAGGGCCAGCTTATCACTTAGATAGCCATCACACCTGAGACTTTGAGCCCAGGACACGGCGAACTACTGCAGCTTCGCGGCACGCCGGGGCGTCGCAAAGCACACAACACTACTGGAACAGCCAACTCAACCAAGCATCAATACCCTCACCAGTCTTCGCGGAAACCTCAAACACCTCAACACCCGGATTCACCTTCTCCAGGTTCGCGCGGAACAACTCCAGATCAAAATCAAGATACGGCAAAAGGTCCATCTTATTCACCACAACCGCCTGCACCGAACGGAACATCACCGGATACTTCAAAGGCTTATCCTCCCCCTCCGTCACAGAAAAAATCATAGCCTTCCGATGTTCGCCAACCTCAAACTCCGCAGGGCACACAAGATTACCCACATTCTCAATCAGCACCAGGTCAAGCGTGTGCAAGTCCAAACCCTTCAGCGCGCGCGCAACCATCGGAGCATCAAGATGACACTCGCCGCCAAACCCATTCCCCGTATTCAACAGCGAAATCTGTGCACCAAACCCCGTAAGGCGATCCGCATCCAAGGACGTTTCAATATCGCCCTCAACAACACCCACACGCACCTTACCCTCCGCAGCACGAAGCACATGCTCAAGAACACTCGTCTTCCCCGCGCCCGGAGAACTCATAATATTCACCGCCCGGACACCATGCGCATCAAACGCCGCCCGGTTATCCGCAGCACAACGATCATTTTCCGTGAAAATATCCTCCAGGACAGCGATACGCTCCCGGCCAGTTTCATAGCCGGAATG
>JAUMZC010000086.1 GCA_030528295.1 Corynebacterium sp. | reverse complement strand
CACCAAGGTTGATTTCTGGCTGCCCGAACTTGGCAGTCTCGGAGGCAAGGATAAAATCGCACATCATTGCAAGCTCGCAGCCGCCACCGAGTGCGTAACCAGAGACGGCCGCAATCACCGGGGTGCGCACGGTGGCAAGGCCGTCCCAACCTGCGAACCAGTCGGAGGTAAACATATCGGTGGCGGATTTGCTGGCCATCTCTTTAATGTCCGCACCGGCAGCGAACGCTTTTTCGGATCCGGTGATCACGATGCAGCCAACACTGGGGTCAGCGTCAAGTTCTTGGGCGGCCGTGACTACTTCCCGCATGGTTGCGTCGTTTAGAGCATTGAGTGCTTTGGGCCGGTTCAGGGTGATTGTGGCGACGCGGCCGCTGGTGTTAACGAGAATGTTTTCGAATGTCATGAGTGCTCCTAGTTGCTGAGGTTGAGTTCTTGCACCCGCGGATCATCCACGGGACCGAACATTGCTTCGACCATGTCAGGGGTGACGTCTTCGAGGGTTGCATGTGCCCACCGTGGGGTTCGGTCTTTGTCCACGAGTTGGGCCCGCACACCTTCGATGAATTCGGTGCCGCGCTGCATGTTCATGGAGACGCGGAATTCGGTCTCCAAGGCCTCCGCAAGTGTTTGCGATCGTGCACGACGCAATGATTCCAACGTGACCTTCAGCGCCAGCGGGCTATTTCGTCGGATGCGCCGCGCCGCATCGGCCGCCCACGCTGATTGCGAGGCGTCGAGAAGCGCGAGGATTTCTTCAACGGTTTCTGCAGCGTAGACGCGGGCCATTTCGGCGCGGTCGTCGCCAAACGCGGGTGGCACATCAACGGCGAATTCGCTCAGCGTTTCGACGCCCCGCTCGCACAACGCCTCCACGAGCGCCTCCAGCTGGTCGGCCGGGACGTACATATCTGCGAGTCCGCAAGCGATGGCCTCCGCCGGACCAACGTGAACACCAGTGAGCGCCAAGTGGGTGCCCAAATGGTCTTCTGCCTGGTTCAATAGGTACGAGCCGCCAACATCCGGGACAAAGCCAATGCCGGTTTCGGGCATACCAACCCGGGTATCATCGGTAACAATTCTGTGCGAACCGTGGCCTGAAATGCCGATTCCACCGCCGAGCACAATGCCGGTTTGCAGCGCCACATACGGCTTGGGATATTCGGAAATGTCCAGGTTAAGTCGATATTCTTCAGTCCAGAACTCGGCGCCTTCAAGACCGCGTGCCTGGGCATCATGGTAGAGGGTGATCACATCACCACCCGCGCATAAACCCCGTTCACCAGCGCCTCGAACGATTACCAGTTCGACCGATGGATCGTCCCGCCAAGCGTCCAACGCAGCGGCCATTTCGCGCACCATTTCAAGGTTGAGTGCATTCATTGCCTGCGGACGATTCAGGGTAATAATGCCCGCTTTACCTCGGATTTCAGTAAGAATTGCCATATTATCCTCGCTCCAATAGCAGTGCTTCGCCTTGTCCCCCGCCGCCACACAACGCGACCCCGGCACGCTTGCCATCACCCGCCGAAAGTACGTGCGCCGCATGAACAACCAGTCGGGCCCCGGATGCTCCAATTGGATGTCCAAGTGCTATTGCCCCGCCATTCGTATTGACGTTCGCAGGGTCGATGCCAAGCACCCGTGCGGAATGGACCACCACGGCGGCGAAGGCTTCGTTGATTTCCACCACATCAAGGTCGCTTGCGTTCCAACCTTGGCGCGTCAGCGCGGCCTGCAGAGCGTCGGCTGGCTGCTGCTGCAGGGACGAATCCGGGCCCGCAGTTTGACCCGCCGCCCGCAGGGTGGCAAGAATCTCCCAACCGTTTGTATTTGCGACGCCGCGCGTACACAACACCACCGCTGCCGCGCCGTCGGTAATCGGTGAGGAATTGCCTGCGGTGATAGTCCCATTCGCAACGAAAGCCGGACGCAGCTTCGAAAGCGTTTCCGGAGTCGAGCCAGGGCGAATACCTTCGTCTTCGGATATACCTTCGATCTCTACCACCTCGCGGGCCATGGAACCGTCGGCCCAGGCGGCTGCCGCGCGCTGGTGGGAACGCGCCGCACAGTCATCTTGTTCGAAACGGGTCACCGAATAGCGTTCCGCGTGTTGTTCAGTCAACTCCCCCATCGAAATACCGAGGTCGGCGGCGGTGAGACCATCGTGGGCCATGTGATCTACGGCCGTGACATTGCCGTACTTCTGCCCCGCGCGGACCTTGGCCAAAAGATGCGGGGCTTGGGACATAGATTCCATTCCCCCAGCCACAACCACGTTGGCCTCGCCAGAACGGATGAGCCGCGCGGCGTCGATAATCGCGGTGAGGCCGGAAAGGCACACTTTATTGACCGTCGCAGTGTGTGCGCTTGGCAGTATTCCCGCAGCTAGGGCGGCTTGTTTAGTGGGGTTTTGCCCAGCGCCGGCTTGCAGTACCTGGCCCATGATGACGGCGTCGACCTGCGCGGCGGGGATGGCACCGAGCGCGCCGGCGATGGCACGCGCGCCGAGCTGTGTGGCCGGCATGGAGGAAAGCTGCCCGAGGAGACGCCCATGTGGGGTGCGGGCAGCACCGACAATAACGACGTCCGTGACCGCCCCGGTGTGTTGAGTATGTTGAAGCACGCAACCTCCTTACTGTACGTTTAGTGAGCCCATCGTACTGAAAGTGTGAGACCTGTGCCACAATAAATATCGTTTACCCCCGGATATACCACACAAAGACAAGTGTCATTCCTCCAACGAACAGCACCAGTGCAATGCCTGCCATTGGAACAATCAGGTTGCTTACACCTGTCTTGGCCAGCTGTTGTGTTCCTCGCACGATTTGCGCAACAACGTTTGCATTATCCGCTGGTGGGTTCAGTCGTTCCGGAACCACTGGGTTGAGCGGTGGACTCAATGGGATGAGCGGGGTCAGTGGAATTCCTGGTGAGGTGTTCGGCGGTGCGTAGTGGTTTACTGCCGAAAACGCCACTGTCTGTCCTTTCTGTTTTATCTTAAATTCCATGTCTGTAACCGGACGGAGGTTGAGTCCTAGTTGTTGAGCTCGATCTGCGACTTCCCGGACTCGGCATGTCTCCCCTACCTGGATTTGTGCGTTCGACGCGTCCGCTTGTCCGTTACCTTTTACCTCCAGCGTTCCAAGAGTTGTTCCATCTGTGCATTTACTACCCACCGGAACGAGTAAGGATGCGACTGGCTTGCGGTGTACCGTGTATGTGTTTACAGCATGGACGGTAACTGTGGCATGTTTTGCCATGTCTACTGTAACCGCAAAACCCCAGCTCGTTCCCTGTTGGGAAAGAAACTGGGGTGCTGTCCTAATAGCTGTGAGCTTTACGCTCGAAGCTACTTGTTAGCTTTTGTTTTTACGGGCACGTGCTGCTAGGAAGATACCTATGGAGGTAACTACGAGGGCAAGGAGACCAATACCAATCACTGATGCGCCAGTGTTTGCCAGAACACTCTTCTGAGAGCTTGGGTCGGCATTGTTGGTTGCACTAGCCTTGTCAGCCGATTGGCCTTGGCCATTACCCTGACCGTGTGCGGCGGAAGGTGCTGCGTTGGTATTGCCACCATTAGGGCTACCGTTATCGGAGCTACCTGCGGAGCCGAAGAGCAAGCCTAACAACGGAATGGCTGCAAGCCAGGTATTGTTATTGAGCTTCTTATCCTTTTCAGGATCCTTAGGATCAAGATCTGGAGTGTGGAAGATCTTGACGTAGGTGTTGGTGAACTTCGTAGCAATAACCTGATCCCGCTTCTCAATCTTAACTACCTGAGAATCAACAGGATTCAATCGGAAGCCATTTACTTTAGCAGCCGCAACGTCTTCAGTAATCGCGCACTCGGTGCCAACGCGGAACTTCACGCCAGCTTCGACAGCTTTGCCATCACCCTTCACTTTCAACTGACCGCTCTGATTATCGGTGCACTTGAAGTTGAAAGTGAATTCCTTGGAAAGAGCCTTCTCTGCAGGTAAATCACCTTGAACGTCTTTAGTCACAGTGAAGCTACCAGTATCTACCCGATACTCATGCACGAACTTCAACTCTGCATTCTGATCGGGACGATCAATCTTGACCGTTTGCTTCTCCGGGCCTGTGTACATCCAACCAGCAATCTCTGCTGCTTCACGATTAGGCTCTACCGTACATTCGGTGCCAATAGGGAGTTTCAGATCAGTTCCCATCGGCGCGCCGTTACCAGTGACTAGCTCGATGGACTTTGTCTGACCATTATTGCACTTCACCATGTAAGAGAAGGTTTTTTCACGCAATACCTTTTCGTCGACATCGCCAATGACTGTATTAGAGATGCTGAATGTTCCCATGTGCTGGTCATACTTATTCGTTGCAACAACCTCGCGGGTATATTCCGCACCTTGGTAAACTTGGAACACTACGGTATCACCACGGACTTCATCCGCAACAATGTGCGCCTGATCCTTTGCCGGCTTCGGAGCTTCTGGTTGCTCCGCTGGCTGATTCCCCTCAGGAGCTTCCGGCTGCGCAGGTGGGGTGTTCTGATCATTAACAGCAGGGGCATCATTACCAACTGCAGGTGCTGCATCGCCCTGCGGGGCGTCAGCCTCGCCATTCTCGGCATTACCAGCATTATCCGCAGGATCCAGCGCATCCGCCACTGGGTTAGCTGCCACCGGAGCGGGATCCGCAACGACTGGCACATCGGCAGCTGCATCCTTTTCCGCGGGAGCCGGGATGTTAGGAATTTTCTCCAACGGCTTAATGCCAATAGTGTGATGCCAATCAGCGTTTTCAACGGAAGCATCGCGCTCCTTGACTTCACACACCGCGAACTCGGGAACATCCTGCACCTGAGCGACGCCACTACCGGTGACCTTTGCCTCACCGCTCTTGACGACCTCATTATTGAGTTTACAGACGTAATCAAAAATGAACTCTTTGTTTGAGGCTGCCTTAGAATCACCTGCTTGAAGGTCCTTAGTGATGGTAAAGCCACCACGGTGTTGGGTATAGGTGTGAGTGATTACTAATTCCCCAGGCTGGTCATTCGAAACCGTCGTCGGCTCGGATGCCTTCGTAACCACAGAGAATCCAAGGCGCTCCGGATCATCTGGGACGCGCTCAATGGCACAACGAGTACCAGTAGGCACATCGTTAATGGTCAACCAGTTACCGTCACCGCGAACCTTATGGTTTTGTGGATCGCTGCCATCGCATTTCACCGCAACTTCAAACTCATCATTCTTGAAGTTGCCCTCACCCTCAACGTTAACTTTCACCTTCAGGGAGCCCTTGTTGCGCTCATACATGTTGACGAGTTCTGCGTTCTCAGGGGTACCAGTGATCGTCACAGTCTTGGAATTCACGGACTTTTCTGGATTACGGGTGTAGTGATCGAAGTTCGGAGCCTCGTGGGTCACTTCGCACACGGCGCCACGTGGGAAATCGTGACCGGCCGGCACAACTGGCCCATTGGCAACAACATCTTGAATGGTGCCTTTACCAACTTCTTTCACGTTGTCACCTTCGGTAACACGGCATACGAAATTAACGTTTGTTTTGGTGCCATTGACCACACCGTCTTCCACACCTTCAACCTTGTGAGAAACGGTGAAGGTGCCAAACGGTGTAAAGCTGTTTCTAAAGGAAGCTACTGCAACATCGCGATCAATGGTGATAGTTTTCGGCTCATCGATAACAACGGCATGTCCGTCGATATTTGCAGTGTTTGCAACCTCAGTCACCTTGCAAATAGAACCGATGGGATAGTTTTCCTTAACTGGTACGGCTTTACCATCAGCCGCCAACTCAATGCGTCCACCGCCGATGTTCTGCTGCTGATCGTCTTTGGCAACACATTCCCATTCAAAGGCAAATTTCTTATCTGCCGGAATGTTTGCGGCACCAATCGCCGTCTTCTGAATCGCGAATGTGCCAGTGGCTGCAGCGTACTTGTTCACCACAGTAGCAACTCGTGCAGGTTCATTCGCCTTGTCCGCAGTCGCAGCACCCTTATTCGGGTCATTCTCAGCGGGGGTCTCCCACTGGATGGTTAAATCATGACCTTCAACCTTGGGTTGCTCCGGATCTTCTGTGAACTGGCACTTCGTGCCCGCTTTGAATAGACCCACAACTTGCTTTGCTTCGCCAGCAACATCGTAGGTAAAGGTTTTCTCAGCAGGATCTACGCCTTCACCAGTACAGGTGTACTTGAAATCGATAGTCTTCGGCTTCTCCTTGTCTGCTGGGAAGTTCTCAAACTTTGTTTCAAGAAGCACGGGAACCTTAAGCTCCGGTTGATTCTCCACAACAATAGAGAATGCACGACCCTTCGCAATGGTAAATGTTGGCTCGGCTGGGTTATCCCCCACCAAGAACTTCGGGGTACCCCAGAAATATGTGGTACCGTCAGCATCCGTAAATGAGGGCTGCTCGTTATTCAAGCGTTCCTTTAAGGTGACTTGGGTACCATCTGGAAGTTGTGTCAGTGAACTAACTTCCTGGCCTAGCTCAATTTCAAGTGTAGCGACACCACCCTGTTCGGTTGGTTCAGGGGCACGGTTAGGATCTTCTAATGACTTGGATTGAGTACGAAGTGACTCCAAATAACCACGAGAAGCGAACGTCATCTCTTGAGGGAACCGATAGGTGTAATCAATTGTTACGCGGTCGCCGTCATTATACTTGCGAGAGTACTCACCACCCACATTCTTCCGAACTTTAAACGTACCTGCACCATCTTCATATTTAACGGTACCGCTTTGGTTACGACTGACCGATGTTTTACTGTTCTGCTTGCTGCCGATTTCGACCAGATCACCTTCAACTGTCTTGTGCATTAAACGAGCAGTATTTGAGTACTCAACACCCTCTTTGACAGGTTTATCAACTTTAGTGAGCAAACCAGTGAGACGATACATAAATGGTTTATCAAAACGAGCAGTAATGTGAATCTGACCCTTTTGATCATCATTTGGATTCGGTTCGAACGTAATGCGAGCGCCTTCAACGTCGGAAACTTTAGCGCCGCAAGTTTTACCACGTTCGCCTTTTTCAGTTTGCTCAACATTACAAGGGCCAAGATGCTCACTGCGAGAAAGCTTCAAGTTCCCAATATTCGCCGGGTCAAAACTGAGATCACCAAGAACTGCTTCATCAATGACAACCGTAGCTTCTTGGCTGCCATCGATTACTGGATTCTTAATCGTGTTAAACAATTTGGTACCAGAGAACAGGAAATACCAGTTAACTGTATTATCACCAGGACGCGGCGAATTATTCGATTTTGCCCACCATTCTCTACCTGTAATATCGCCCTCCGGATTAATGCGGCTGCCTGGCAGCGGAACATCCGTCTGAATGTTGTTCACTACAAATTTCAATGTGGGTGTATCTTGAGTGGTGAATCCAGCAATGGTCGCTTCTACTTTAGCAGTACCCTTAAAATTGGTTTTACTGCCTTTGGCATAAAGTTCAGCCGAATATTCAGTAAACGCACACTCCAGCTTCCGAGGCTCTGGGTAGGTACACGACAGGGCGTCTTTCGGGTTTTTCGGGTCAGCTATATCTTGAATCATGAACCCTTTTCGAGGAGTCGTGCCCGGACGATAGAAGAAAAGTTCCCTCGGTAACTCTACACTAAACTTCTTGCTAGTACTTGGCGGAGTCTCTTGGCCATTAACTACATTCGACCACTCCAAGGTGAGTTCTGCTATCGAGTCAAACACCTGAAGTGGTGCATCTGAACCTTTACGCGCAATTTTTACATTGGAGACCTGTATATCATTCGGGTTTTGATTAGGTGGCGTAACACCCGCCGGTGGCTCCTGCGCCTGATTCTGTGCCTGCGCTAATGACGCAGTACTGGAAATCACCTGAGTACCCAGGATTGCCAACGCACATGCCAGGAATAGCGCCGCCACCTTACGCAATACACGCTGGCTAGCCAAGACAGTGGCTGCGCGTAGCGATTGGATTAGCATTGTTTCTACTCAATTCATATATCTAACAGTGAAACGAGGATCCCAAAGTTCTTTTCTCAGGAATCTGAGATTGTGATAGTGCAATGGGTGGCTATTTAGTGCTGCATAAATCTTTGATTCCCATTTTGTTTGCACCTCACAGAGATCCTTAGACATAGAGAGTAGTACCATATAACGCTTTAAGCAATATCTTAGTTAATTCAAATAAAAACCAATGTACTTGATTGTAAAAAACTATTACAAAACCTCTCTGAGCAGCTGATACTCAACAAAAGTTCTCACCTATAAATAAGAAAGGTTACACCCGAAGAAAATGTGTAAAGATCAGATCTTTAGCCCACATTTACAGGTATGAAAAAATCCCGTAGCACTGAGATACGGGATTTGTAGTCGACTAAATGATCAGTCAGTGAAATTCTTCACCACAGTTGTATCCACTGGAATACCAGGACCATTGGTGGATGCCATGGTGGACTTCTTCAGGTAGGTACCCTTGGCGGAGCTTGGCTTCAGACGAAGAAGCTCTTCAATCAAGGCACCGTAGTTTTCGGCGATCTTCTCAGCGTCGAAGGAAGCCTTGCCGAGCACGGCGTGCAGGTTAGCTGCCTTGTCAACGCGGAAGGAAATCTTGCCGCCCTTGATTTCGGTGACTGCCTTGGCAACGTCAGTGGTCACGGTGCCGGTCTTGGGGTTTGGCATCAGGCCACGAGGACCAAGCACACGGGCCACGCGGCCAACCTTAGCCATCTGATCAGGGGTGGCGATCGCGGCGTCGAAATCCGTCCAGCCGCCCTGGATCTTTTCGATCAGGTCGTCGGAGCCCACGACGTCGGCACCTGCAGCCTCAGCCTCGGTAGCCTTTTCACCTGCGGCGAACACAACAACGCGGACGTTCTTGCCAGTGCCGTGTGGAAGGGAAACGGTGCCGCGAACAAGCTGATCAGCCTTACGAGGGTCAACGCCGAGGCGGATAGCAACATCAACAGTTGCGTCGAAGTTCTTGGAGGAGGTCTCCTTGACGAGCTTTGCAGCTTCCAATGGAGAGTAGATGCGGCCGGCGTCGAGAAGCTCTGCGGCGGCGCGGTAAGCCTTAGACTTCTTGCTCATAATAAAAATCCTTTACAAAGAATGTGTGGTGTTCGGGCCGGAGCTGGCCCTGCCACTGAGGAAAATTAATCCTCAACCTCAATGCCCATGGAGCGGGCGGTACCAGCGATGATCTTCGCCGCGGCGTCGATATCGTTAGCGTTCAAATCTTCCTTCTTGGTTTCCGCAATCTCGCGCACCTGAGCCATGGTGACCTTACCCACTTTCTGGGTGTGCGGAACGCCGGAGCCCTTCTGCAGACCAGCAGCCTTGAGCAGCAGCTTCGCAGCAGGTGGGGTCTTCAACTTGAAGGTGAAGGAGCGGTCTTCATACACGGTGATCTCAACCGGGACCACGTTGCCGCGCTGAGATTCAGTCGCAGCGTTGTAGGCCTTACAGAACTCCATGATGTTCACACCATGGGCACCAAGCGCAGGACCAACCGGAGGAGCCGGGTTAGCAGCACCAGCTTGGATCTGCAGCTTAATAAGGCCGGAGACCTTCTTCTTCTTTGGGGGCATCGGTAAAACCTGCTTCCTTTGGTATCGGCGCCACGATAGAACCGATAGAGCTACCGTGGCACCTACCGGATGCCGGGCCCCACCCCGTTTGTTTGTTACGCGTGCGGGGCGTATCCCGGCCACCGGGGATAAAAACGATTATGCGTACGAACAACACACGCGAAGTGGAATTGTACCGCACGCTATACAGCTTGGCTAATTAGAGAATTTGTGCGACGGCAAGCGACGTTTAGGTAACCTTCTCCACCTGATCGAACGTGAGGTCGACTGGAGTTTCACGACCGAAAATAGATACGAGCACTTGGAGTTTGCCGTTCTCGGCATCGATGGCGGAAATCGTTGCGGAAACCGACGCGAGCGCACCAGTGAGGATTGTCACAGCCTCACCCACCTGGTAGTCCACCTCCACCGGCTTTGCTTTCGCGGACAGCGGCTGCGCAACCACCTTTTCGCCCTCGGTGCCTGCTAGGGCTTCCTCTGGCTCGCTCTCAGGAGACGCTGGTGGAAGCAGGAACTTTGCAACGTCACGAATCTTCACCGCGGTTGCATTGCCTTCGTTTCCAACAAACGAGGTCACACCTGGGGTGTCGCGAACCACCGACCAAGAACGGTCATTGATTTCCATGCGAACCAGCACATAACCCGGCAGCAATTTACGCTTAACTAATTTGCGCTTGCCGTCACGGATTTCAACCACTTCTTCGATTGGCACAACGGTATCGAAAATACAATCCTCAACCTCAAGGGTTTGGGCGCGCATATCAAGGTTGGTTTTTACCTTGTTTTCATAGCCGGAATAACACTGAATAATGTACCACGAGCCTGGCAGTTTCTTCAGCTCCCTAATATAGGCGCGCAGGCGGGCTTTATATTCCGCTAACGCCGCATCCTCTTGCGTATCCCCCAACGCTGCCGCAGCGTTTGCAACATCAGCACCTTCTGCCGCTGGCTGTGCATTGGCCTCAGAGTGCTCTTCTGCGGCCACCGAACCGGTATCAAAAATATTCGTGCTGTTATCGCTCATAGCTGTACTCCAATGTTCTGTTGTGTCCTAATAAGGCTGGGTCTAAAAATATTGAGGGTTGCGCTTGCTATCGTACCCTGTACTTGGCAAAATTTTATCCCGCTGGAACCATGTCCAACGGGATAACAAGCTTTGTTTTAGATCATACCTACGGAGTAAGTACCTTTTCAACTCCGAGCCCAGCAAGGAAATCAATTCCTGAAACTAATGCCGTGAGAATAATCAAAAACGCAAATACAATTGCGGTATAAATAACCATTTGGCGTGCAGTAGGCCAAATAACTTTACGCATTTCCTGAACAACTTCAGGCAAGAATGTTGCTACACTGCCGCCAGGACCTTCATCTTTTCTTGCGTTACTTTTAGCCACCCGACGTGCGGCATATTCCGCCGAAGAGGTTGCCGCTTTGGAGACCTGACGCTTGCCCGCCGGACGGGACACCCCGACCAGGTTTTCTGGGTTGTTATCGTCAGCCACAGTGCTCCTTGATGAACCTTATAGAAAAAACTTTGCAGGGGTGACAGGACTTGAACCTGCAACCTGCGGTTTTGGAGACCGCTGCTCTGCCAGTTGAGCTACACCCCTTGGACTGCATTACTGCAATACGCGACCACATTAACAGATCTTTGACCAATCATCAAAAACTCCGCAATATGGGGTAGATCAGGGAACAAAACCCAGTAGCGATGGCGAGAATTGAACTCGCGACCTAACGATTATGAGTCGTTCGCTCTACCACTGAGCTACACCGCCAAATTGCACCTTTACCAAATAAAGGAACAGAGCCCCCTGACAGAATCGAACTGTCGACCTTTTCCTTACCATGGAAACGC
>JAUMZC010000085.1 GCA_030528295.1 Corynebacterium sp. | reverse complement strand
GATCTGTCACACTTTCCATAAAAAACGCGAATTTTATGGAATCTGCGACGAAAAAGGCCCGATTTTGTCACAGATTCCATAAATTCGGCCGGAAAAATGGAATCTGTGACAGATCGCAGGTCAACAGTTGTGCGCAACGTAAAATCGCCCCGTGCCACAACCTCCATCAGGAACCCAGAATTTTATGGAATCCGAAGCGGGACCCGCAACCAACCACGTGCGGCCCAGTTACTCATGCAGGACATCCACCACAACCCGGGTGGGGTTTTCGAGCATTTGTACGGAGTAAGGCTTGCGTCCGCCTTTGATGCCCACGATGAATTGGGATTGGGCTTCGAACGTACCGCCGTCGACAATGTCAGTGACTAGGACGGTGTTGAGTTCGGTACGGCCGATGGATGGATTGTCGATACCCAATTCGAACGGGTAGGTAGTGCCGGTGACATTCACTTCCAATGCGGTGTCGCCAGGTACTTCGATGGGTTCCCCGCTGGTTTGTTGGCTGGGGTTATCGATGTAATCAACAATCCAACCAGGGGTGCCAGGGCCGGTGGTTTCAAAGACAATCCGGTCGAAACCATCGTGGCTGGCAGCGCGCACTGAGGTGATCACCACACTGCTACCTTGATGGGCTTCTTGCTTGTGGGAGTCCAGGGACGTATCGCCCAGTGGTGATAAGCCAGCGTGGCTGGTTTCTTCCGAGGACTGAGAACCTGAAGTGGCGCCTGAAGTATTGCTGCTGGTGCCGCTGCTGTTAGGGCTGCTACTTTGACCCCCATGTTGCTGAGTGCTGCCCGAGCTGGATTGTGTGGAATTCGTAATACTGGAATTGGTATTGCTGGTGAAACCAGGTGCGCAAGCTCCTAGGGATCCAGCCATAACACATGCGGTGAATGTGCAGGCGAGAAATCCTCGTGGGATGCCGCGCGGTCGCCACATGCTAGAACGAACTGAACCAGAATCTAGCAGGTCAGGGTCCTGGGGGGATCCGCCGCTGAAGTGATACAAAGAACTGGGGTCAGGGTCGGACAAGGGTCGAGCAGACATATTGCTAGCGTATATTCAAATTGTAAACAATCTAGTTTCCCGGACCGATTGTAAACGAATCGTTGTAAAAGCTAGCTATTGTGGTGATTTATGGGCACTAATACTCGATGTTCAGCAACATTTAATGAACCGCTTCCAGGTACGGCGAAGACCGGTGGCGTATATGTGCTGTTCGAACATTTGCAAGGATGGGGCCGGGACGTGCTAGACGGCGTTGCGTTCGGTCCGGACGTGACTGCGGATTTGAAAGCGTTCTTAAGAAAACATAATGCTGAAATCCAATTGATCCGTAAACCCGGCCGGGCGATGCGGCATAAGTCGTTGCGACGGCTCTACTTGGTGTTCTGTGAACTGGGCGTAATCGAAACTCTGCTCGTTGAAAGCCCGACCGCCATCTTAGGGTTGGATCTCGCTGGACCTGGGCGTAATGGGGCGGAGTTAGTGGAACATCCGCTTGCGCTCGTATGTACGCATGGCAAGCGTGATATGTGTTGCGCGTTGCGGGGACGCCCGGTGGCAGCAGCAATGCAAACATGCTTTTTCGGAGATGAAATTTGGGAGTGTTCCCATGCCAAGGGGCACCGCTTTGCGCCTTCGATGTTGCTGTTCCCGTGGGGGTATTCATACGGACGTTTGAATGCTCCAGCGGCGATTGACATGCTGAAATCCGCATGTTTTGGCGAGATGTTTCTTCCTGGCAATCGCGGCCGCGGGGTATTTGATGAGCGCGGCCAGGTCGCCGAGATTGCCGTCGCCGAAATGCTTGTCGACGCCGCAGAACGCCTCGCGCCTGGCACGCTCATGGTGGTGCCAGATGGGGAAGAAGCGAGAATAGTCGGTCACCCCGATGGCCGCAGGTGGCGGGTGCACCTACAGCAATTGGAGTATTCGGGGATTATTCCGTCGTGTGGTGATGATGCGACCACCCGCAAGGGTTGGGTGGTACACAAAATCGAATCACTAGGTGAGCATGGAGAGTAGGAAGACGCTGTCCTGGTTCGCATCTACCCGGTGGGTTACTTGAGCGGGTAAGTGCAGGACGTGTCCAGGGGTGAGCGTTTCTTTTCGATCACCTACGCTAAACACCACTTCACCTTTCAGGCATTGCACCATAATCGGGTGGGCACTGCGGTGATCTTCTAAGCTTTGTCCGGCTTGGAATGTCATGGCGATTAAGTTCACGCCATCGGCCGTGGCCAATCGCTTTACGGCGGGGGCATCGCCTGCGGACGGGGCGGGGGCGTCGTTGAGCACATCGAACGCGCTGAGGGAATCGGACTGTTCGGAAGGTGTCGATCCGCCGAAATCTAACTCAGTTTTCTCGCAGATCAATGAAACGGCAGCCAAATGCTCCTTATGCTGTGCGAATGTGCGTCGCATTTCGAGCACCCGTGACCTGGCCTCGGAATCCCGCAGGAGATTCAATGCAATTTTAGCCACGCGTGGGCCTTCATCGGCAAGCATTTGCTTCGGATCCAATAATCCCATCGGGGCGGTGCGGGCGGCGATTACTTTGAAGCCGTGCGACTCCATCAATGATGTCCACTCGGCCACAGTTAATGGTCGGGCATTGACCTTGATGCTCTTAGCCAGTGTCTTCCGCAACTCGTCCGCGGCGTCGGCAGGAAAATCATCGGGGGTGAGGGCAAGCTCATGAATCGCATACCTGCCACCTGGGGCCAGCAGCCGCCACGCCTCGGAGATAATTGCGGACTTCCCGCGCTCGCCCTGCATGGTCAGCATCGCCTCGCCAACCACGAGGTCGGCAGATTGATCCTCCAGGCCGGTTTTATCTGCCGTTGCTTGCAGAACTGACGTGCGGCTGCTTTGATTCGCGAGCGTTGGCGCTGTTGTGCTGATGACCTCACTCGTAGTGCTCACGGCTTCCGCGTCCTCATCAACCCCGACGTAAGATTCGGGGCGCCGCTCAAGGATTTCCATTGCGGTAAGCCCCAGGCCAGGGGCCAATTCTACAACTCGCTTTCCGGTGGGGTTAGCCATGTCCACCATCCACGATGTGAGCTTCCGGCCGCCCGGACGCAAAACTCGCTTGCCTAGTCGAGCCAAAATCCAGTGTCCCTGCAGGTGGCGGGAGCCAGTTTTTTCGTGGCTGTTTGAATGTTCGTTCGGTGTGGCGGATTCTGTGCTCATGTGTTTGCCTCTCGTGAGGATTTCTGCGTTGATGAAATGAACCGGTCTCCATTGTAGCGATAAAAGATGCATCAAAAATGAATGATTTAACGTCGGGGGTGCTCACGCGTATCGACGCCGCGTTCGCTGCAAGGTAGTACGTGCCCACTGCTCAGAAAAGTGTGGTGGATCACAATAACGTGATAGGTTGTGTCCACTTGTCACAAATTCCATAAAGTTGGTCGAAAAAATGGAATTTGTGACAGGAAATTAAATCACACACAAGCATTCACCTGCGATCTGTCACAAAATCCATAAAAATCCCGAATTTTATGGAATCTGCGACGAAAAAGGCCCGATTTTGTCACAAATTCCATAAAAACCGCCGAAAAAATGGAATCTGTGACAGATCGCAGGTCAGCAGTTGTGGGCAACCTACTTTTGTGTCACAAATTCCATAAAAGCTGCGTTTCTGATGGAATCTGTGACAACCCCCAGGCCAACACGCATTTACTGTGACGCAGCTTACTTGATATTTTACCCACTCACTTCGCAAGAAAACTGTGGCAGGTCACATCGGAGGGCGCGGGTTCAATTCACACTGAACGCGCCGGGGCCTCAATGAGGGTTTCTTGCGTTTGTGCTTTCACTGGGGGAGGTGGCAGTGCATTTTGTGGTGAAGTTGGCATTGGCTCGAATGATTTGGGATCGTTCAAATCTACTGTGAGATATCCGGGTTTCTTTTTTGCTCGCAACCAGCAGCGGATAATCACGTACAGCAGGGTTGAATATGCCACAACCGAGGTAGTGATTGTTCCGGTGATGGACTGGGCCACAATGTAGTTCCATGTGAAATGCGTAATGAACGCAATCGTAAACCAGAAGGTGGCAACACTCAGGCGCCACACGAGTGAACGCCCAAGTGTGAACAACGCGAGGCCAATTCCGAAGCCAGTAAAACCAGCGAACATGAGGTGTAAGCCAGGTCCGAACACTGTGCGTATTGCCCATAATGAAACTACGCCGATGACATCAGAGGTCGGGTCCATGAGTGCGCCATTCGCCGCGTAGCCAAAATTCTCGTGTACGTCGAATCCGGTGCCAACTAACATGCCAGTGGCCAGTCCATGCCAGGGCCGGTTGAGGCATCGGAAGCTAAAGAGAATGAGTAGGACGCCGATGGCTTTGGTGACTTCTTCAGGGTATCCACCAGCGAAGGATGCTACGAAGTCCTCCAAGCCAAGCTTCAACACGAGCTCGCTGGTTGGCATTGCCACAAGCAGGCTGATCCCGATGGAGCCGATGGCGCCCCAGGCTAGACATACGGGCGCCCAAAGGATGTGGGCGCTTTTTGGCCAGAGGGGACTGATGCGGAGAAGAAATACAACGATGGTGAGATGCACGACCGTGAGCAGGAAATTCGCTCCAGTTGCCGCAGGTTCGATGATCAGCGCCCCGATGGAGAGCAGGGCTGCGGAGGGCAGGCTTATGAAAAGGAGAATTCCTAACAGGATTCTGATGATGTGGCTCATGTGGTCTCACCGAGGGGGTTGGACATATTTGGAGATTGGGGGAGTTCAGGAAGGTCAGGTACCAACGAATCATCGTTGGGGTTCGGCGCGTCCGGGCGGAATTGCGGCAATTTGTCGCTGTTTGAAAGTCGCTTCCAGATCAGGTCGGCCATGACTTCGTAATTGGTACCATGTACCAAAGCAACCATGACACTGTCCTTGTTGTCCCCGGTTCCCTGCATGGTAATCGCTGTGGCTGAAAAGATTGGGTTGTGGATGCCCGCCCGATACACGTGGCGTTTCTCAATCACTTCAGCATCCAACGCGGAATTGCTGAATGTTACAAGGCGAAGCATCCGTCGGGTGAGGAGTTTCATGTCACCTGAAGATTCGATGACAAAGGAACTTACTAAGGTGCCGTTACAATCCCAGGAGATGGTGGTTGGATCGTTTTTCAAGCTTTTGCAGACAATTTCCGAATCGTCACCATTGTTGATCGGGATTTTCCAATCAGATCCCGGCCCAGAAAGTTCAATCTTGGAGTGATCGTCAGCGCCTGGTTGTGATGGAATCACCACATTCAGCGCGAGAGGCAGAAGTAACAGGATTAGGAAAAGAAGAGAAAACAACATGACCTGCTTGCCTCTCGCTGCAGGCTTCAGACGATAATCCATGCCCGCAAGCTTAGCTCAAGGCATGCAATTTGGCGGCGCGAGACCTACCTACTTTAGGTCCCAATTCCAAGGGCCTGTATCTACCTCTGTATCGAGATGCGTCGGCCACCGCTATCGGCGCATGATTTTGGCGCTGATCCAGTTGCCTAGGAATTGGGCGATCTGGACTATTGCGATGATGACGATGGTTGCTACGAGGGTGACTTCCCAGTCGAATGCTTGGTAGCCGTAGGTGATGGCGAAGTCGCCGAGGCCGCCACCGCCGATGTATCCGGCCATTGCGGACATGTCTACGACGGCGATGAAGATAAAGGTGTAGCCGAGGATCAATGGGCCTAAGGCTTCTGGGACGATCACTGTGGTGATGATGGTCCAGGGGGAGGCTCCCATTGCGCGGGCGGCTTCGATCACGCCGGGGTCGATGGCCACGAGGTTTTGTTCCACGATTCGGGCGACACCGAAGGAGGCTGCGATGGACATGACGAAGACGGCGGCGTCAGTGCCAATGGTTGTGCCAACGAAGGCGCGGGTGACGGGGCCGATGGCGGTGACCAGGATAATGAAGGGGATCGGGCGGACCAGGTTCACCAGGATATTCAGCACGGTAAAGATCGGTTTATTGCTGAGTACGCCATTGGGGCGGGTGGTGTAGAGCAGGATGCCGATGCCGAGCCCGATGATGCCGCCGGCGATCATGGTGATGCTCACCATGTAGAGGGTGGTCCAGATGGCGTCTTGGAAGCGGTCGCCAAGGCGGGACCAGTCTGCTGCCAGGGTCATGGTGTTCATCGTTGGATCTCCCGTACTTCGGTGGTGGCGGATACGGATTGGTAAAACTCTTCGATGGCGTCGGCGGGGCCGGTGAGGCGGACGGTCACTTTGCCAAAGGAGTGTTTTTGGAGAGTGGTCATGCCACCGTGGACGATGCTGACCCCTACTCCGGCATTGGTGGCGCGGGCGCTGGCGGAGAAGAAGCCGGATTCTTCGGTGAGGGTGATGGTAAAGAGCCGGCCTTCGTGAGCGAGAAGGTCAGAGGATTCGACTTGGTCAGGAGTATTACGCAGCGAGGTGGATACGAAGCGCTGCGCAACCGGGGTTTTGGGGTTGGAAAAGACTTCGAATACGGAACCGTGTTCTACTACGCGGCCGTTTTCCATGACTGCTACGCGGTCGGCGATGGAGCGCACAACGTCCATTTCATGGGTGATCACGACGATGGTGATGCCAAGTTCTTTGTTGACTTTGCGGAGGAGTTTGAGGACGTCTTGGGTGGTTTCGGGGTCGAGGGCGGAGGTCGCCTCGTCTGCAAGGAGGAGGGAGGGGTTGTTGGCGAGGGCGCGCGCGATGCCCACACGTTGTTTCTGGCCGCCGGAAAGTTGTTCGGGGTAATTGTTGCCTTTGTCGGCCAGGCCCACGAATTCCAGCAGTTCGGCGACCCGTTGTTCGCGTTGTTGCTTATCGACGCCCGCCAGCTTCAGGGGATAGGCAATGTTACCGGCCGCTGTGCGTGAGGAAAACAGATTGAATTGCTGGAAAATCATGCCGATTTTGCGGCGAAGCGTGCGGATTGAACGTTCGGGCATGCCGACGATATTGGTGCCATCGAGAAGGAGTTCGCCGGAGGTTGGGGTATCCAGGCCATTAATCATGCGAACTAATGTGGATTTGCCAGCGCCGGAATATCCGATAACGCCAAGGATTTCGCCTGGCTCAACGGTCAGTGTGACATCGTCTAGTGCTTTAGTTTCGTTTTTGCTGTTGCTAAAGACTTTTGTGAGGTTTCGGAATTCAATCCGAGTGCCGCTATACGTTTGCACAATTCCTCATTTCCTTTGGTGCGGTAAACGTGAGGGACGCCCCGAGCATGGCGCGCGGGGCGTCGATACGCAAATTATGGTTACTTCATGGAATCTTCGATGCGCTTGAGGATTTCCTGCAATTCCTCGGGGGTGCGCTTCACCGGAACGGAGGTGCCACCGGAATCCTCAGCCACGGCGTCGAGTACTTCCTGGTCGTGCCACAATTCGGCGAGCTTAGCAACCTTCGGATCGTCCTTGTCTTCCTTCTTGGTAACGAACACATTGATGAATGGTTCGGCGGATGCGGAGGAAGGATCATCCTGGTAGATGGCGGAATTCGGGTCGATGCCTGCGCGGTCAAGGAAGGAGTTGTTGATGATTGCCGGGGTACCTTCGCCGTATGCGGTGGTGGTCTGAGCGGCGTCGACAGGCGTGACCTTGACCTTTGATTTCTCCTCATCAATGTCGGCGGGTGATGGGGTGATAATGCCTTCCTTTTTCAGGGTGAGCAGGCCGGCGTCGGCAAGCACATTGATGGCGCGGCCCTGATTGGAAGAATCTTTCGGGATGCTGATGCTCTTGCCTTCGATGCCGTCAAGGCTGTCGTGGTCTTTCCAGAAGAGCGCCAATGGTACAACCTCGGTGGCGCCGACCGGGGTGAGGTCGTCACCAGAGCCAACATTGTATTCCGCCAGGAACAGCAGGTGCTGGAACAGGTTCACATCAAGCTGATCTTCGCTCAATGCGCGGTTTGGTGTGTTGTAATCACCAAAGTTCACAACCTCGAGCTTAATTCCAGCCTCATCGGCCTTTTTTTCGAAAATTTGCCAGGCCTTTTTACTGCCATCAGTGGTGCCAATGCGCACTACTTCGCTAGAACCAGAACCGCTACCACAAGCTACTAGGCTGGAGGCGGCAATGACAGCAGCCGCTGTAAGAGAGGCGAAACGACGGAAAGACATATGTTTGAGTCCTTTAAAAGTAGACAGAGCTTTCTGGTTGGTTGTGTACTCTAACAGCTTGGCGCGAATCTGTACAGCTTGGTCTATTTTATGGCGCTTGTGGTGGGCTTTCTGGGGGTGTCGTCCGAAAGTTTTTGGCGTTATGTGGGCTAGCCTCGTGGTGACCCAAGATTAGGGAGAATTGATTCATGGATCGTCGGCAGTTTTTAAAGACCGCTGCTTTGGGTGCGGCAGGAAGCGCTTTAGTAGGTTGCGGAACGGAGCTTACAAACACTGGGAACTTACTCAAACCAGTCCCGTCGAAGGCGGGGCTTCTTCGCATTGCAGCCCTCGGTAATGCTGCCGATGATATCGATCCGGCGAAAGCCTCAACACCAGCAACGTGGACTGCTATCTATGCGATCTTTGAATCATTGGCAATTACTGGGCCGGATGGTCCGCTGTTGCATCTGGCCAAGCGGGTGGAATCAAACGATGAAGCCACCGTGTGGACGGTCATGCTGCGCGATAACGCCACATTCTCAGACGATTCGAAAGTAACTGCGCATGATGTGATCGAATCGTTGAAGTACCTGCAGAACGTCGAGGCCACGAAAGGCCTGTTGGAGTGCCTCGATTTGGCGAAAAGCAAGGTCTTTGATGAAACAACCGCTGTGTTGCCGCTCACGGAGCCACGGTTTGATTTCGTTGAATCGGTGCTGGCGGTGATGAGTCCCGTGTTTAAGCATGGCGATCCCAGTCTCAAGGTTGGTTCCGGGCCATATGTGTTGGATTCGGGGTCCGCGCAGGATGGCTGGAAGTTAAAAAGCAATCAGCATTATCCGGCGTCACGTCGGCTTTCCAATGGTCTAGAAATTACACCTATCGACGCCGCGGAGCAGCGCATTCTAGCCCTCAATGCTGGGGAAATAGACCTGGCGCTGGACTTGCCTGTGACAGCGGACAAGCAATTAAACAATGAAGCGGAAACCTGGTCCGGTGGTCGTGGGGATTCGCGTAATCTTGGCTTCGTTTTAAACGTGAAAACCTCGCCGTTTGATCAAGAGGATGCGCGGCGGGCGATGAAACTTGCAATCGACCGGGAGAAGCTTGCCGATGTGATCCTTGAAGGGAAGGGGCAATCTGGCAACGATGCACCTGGTCAAGCGCTTGCGAACTTTCCATCTGGATTGCGGGTAAAGCGTGATGTGGATCAGGCGAAAAAGCTTTTTGCATCCGCAGGTGTTACGGACATGACGGTGGTTACGTCAGAGCTTTCCCCTGGAATGAACGATGCTGCGTTTCTGTTGGTGGACCAGCTGAAGGAAGCGGGCGTCAAGGTGAAAGTGGAGGAGCGGGAACCGGCGACGTATTTGGAGGATTTCCGCGCGTTCGATGGGGCATCGTGCGCTGCGATCTGTTTGCCGAATTTTGCTTTGGAACACGCCCTCCCGATCTATGCCGGTTCCGAAAGTGTGTTCAATCTTTCCGGCTGGGAAGGAGATGAAACGTGGAAAGCGGACATGGAGGAGTATGTCACCCAAGGTGATAGCAGACAGCGGGAGGAACTGATTCACGAGCTTGGTGCTGCATTTTCGGAGACTGGTCCGTTGATTATCTGGGGTGTGCGGGATGCCATCCATGGCAGGGCAAAAGGTAGCCCCGATGTGACGATGCACCTCGGGGTACCAATCATGAGTGCAGTGGGTTAGTGGACTAGTCCCCCCAATCGACTGGTGGGCGTTCTTTATTTCGGAGAGCGATGATGATTGCGGTCGCGGCAAAGGCGCAGGCAGCAAATGGTACGAGCATCCATGTGGCAAGTGGATCGCCATCGATTAGTGGAACGGAGATGAGGGTGGCAATCACGATGACGATTGCCAACCGGGCTTCCAGGTCGGTGACATCGAGTTGAGTGAAGTTTCGTAGCATTGTTATTCCCTTGATTCGAACCCACGAAGCGTGGGTAAAAAGTACGATTAAGCTGGGGATATATCGTCCCTACTTTTCATCAAAGGGCAAGGGGTAAAGCGAAGTAAAGGGATGTGCGAGATTCGATATTAGATTGATGTGTATTCGTGTTTCCGGCTGCAACTCTTTGATGTGATCCACCGATAAAAGTGGCTACAAAACCTGTGTGATTGGGGCCGCATTTCTCATGATTGTTATTGAGGTGCTAACACGCGGAAAACCGGGAATACTTTGTAGTCAATATTTGGCCATATTGTCGTTTGGCGTGGATAAAACGGTTTTCTCTATGGGTTTCTTCGGGGTCAATCGGGGGTATAGTTGTGTCAAGAAAGTTCGAAGTTTAGTAGCGTTATAGCAGGTTTGCGCGCTGCTACAACGGGTGGCGTTAAGCTTAATTTAAGCCTATTTATAGGAAGGGGTCTTGTTATGAGGCGCCAGATGCTAGTCCGTTCTCGGATGCTTGTTACGGTTTCGCCGGCCGAATTCGGGGAGACGGCAATGCGGGATCTGCAGGGTGCTATTGATAATTTGCAGCAGGGTGAAGGTGAGCATCAATTTTTAAAGGCGGAGGTGGCGGGAGCGCGTCGCGCAGGGAGACTGTATATCATTTTTGATATTGAGCTTGATTCAGTAAATGAAGCTGGAAAGATCAGCAAAAAAGCAGCCGAGGATATTTTCGAGGTAGTGGGGAGCGATGAATATACGCTTGAGGCCGGAAGTCACTTTGTGATCCCGGTTTAAAAGCGTACATTTGTTCGCATGAAGTGGAGGAATGCGAGGCCACTGCGTTGGTCGACAGTGGAACGCATTCTTTCGGGGAAACCAGTAAATGCAATCGACCCTGGCGACGATGCTGAGCAACGCGAACACATCATTCCGTCGGGGGCAGCAACAATCCCCTTTGTTGAGCTACATGCGGCAAGTAGCTACAACTTTCTTCGTGGTGCAAGCAATCCAGAGGCAATGGTCGAGCGTGCCGCACAGATTGGGCTTTCTGGGCTAGCGTTAGTTGATCGTGACGGTTTTTACGGTGCGGTAAAGTTCGCTGAAGCCGCCGCCCGCGTGCGCCTGCCTACGGTCTTCGGGGCTGAGCTTAGCTTGCCGCAGGGGGTATTGACGGTGTTGGCGCGGGGTCCAGGCGGGTATCAACAACTGTCACAGGTGATATCGCAAGCGAAAATGGCGAGCGGCGAGAAAGGTGTTTCGCAGTATCCGTCGCTAGAAGAACTCGCAGCGCGCGCCTCCGAGAATTGGCAAATTTTGGCGAATCACACGTGGGTGCCGCATATTTCGACGCTCGTAGAATGCTTCGGCGAGCAACAGGTTGCGTTGGAGTATCAGCTCACCGGCACCCCGAGCGACGTCGAT